>JBEVLJ010000054.1:0-3829 GCA_040509195.1 Acidimicrobiia bacterium | reverse complement strand
GGCGGCCCACGACGTGGAACGGTGAGTTGCCGTAGGAGAACGCAGACCCGGGTGTGAACTCGCGTGGTGACACGGCGAGCGTCTGCACGCACGCGGCGAGCGACACGCCTCCGTTCTGGCACGGGTTGTCGCGCACGCCCGACGTGTGGTCGAGCAGTTGACGCGCGGTGATCGGCGGGTTCGATCCCGCGAACTCGGGGAGCCAGCGCGCGATGTCGTCGTTGAGCGCGATGGCGCGCTGATCGACGAACGTCATGAATGTCGCCGCGGTGAGCCACTCGGCCGACGACGCGATCCCCAATGGCGTGCTGACGGAGCAATTGACGGTGTCACGGTGGTCGGCGTCGTGGGGCGCGACGCCGCAGTGGTGGTGGTCGAGGCCGGGTGCGACGAACCGCACGCCGCGGCGATCACGCCGATCGCGACCGTGACCACGGCGAGCCGAGACGAACCAACGCACAGTCGAGCAGGAAACGGCACCGGGAGGGCAGGCTATCGACCTCCGTCCCGCTCCTGCCTCGCGATCCACGTCACGAATTCACCGGTACCACCTGCGCCGCGTTCAGCGACGAACGCCTCGGCCCAGGTGTCGATCTGGGCGTCGGAGAACCCGTCACCGTGCAGGCGATTCCGTGCGTCGTTCGCGATGAGGTGGGCCGTCTCCTGCTGGCCGAGCTCTTCGGGTTCGCCTTCATGGACGCCAGCGTCACGCGGCGATTCGGGAATCGGTTCAGGCATGACGGGTTCTCCTTCACTCAGGCATGAGGCACTCAGGCATCACGCACTCGGGCATCACGCTCAGCCTCGAACGGTCAGCGCTCCTGGGGCTCGCGGTGGTCGTCGAGACGGTCGGCGGGCCACTGGCCCGAGTCGATCGGGTCGTGCGTCCAGTCGGGCTGCTTGTCTGCCTGCTCGGCTTCCAACGCAACGCGGCCTTCGACGAGCGTGGCGATCGCGGCGATCGGCGCAGGTGAGACCCCCGGCACCTCCTGGGCGGCGTGCGCCTGGGCGGAGTCGCCGAACTGGAGGAGGATGCTCTCCGTGACGACCTGCTGTTGCGTGGCGAGGTTGCAGCGCGCACCATCAGTCACGGTGGTCAAGCGCTCACGCAGGACGTCGAGGTCGTCGGGCAGCGGTCCGGAGGCGGCGAGGCGGCCCAGCGCGTCGGAGATGTCGAGCCCGTCGCGCTTGCACGCCGCACACTGCCCGCACGACTCGACGGCGAGGAACCTCGCCACGCCCGCCGCGAATCCGATGAGGTCCGCCTCGTCGTCGAGCACGATGAACCCACCGGTGCCGAGGCCCGATCCGATCGCGAGCATCGCCTCGTGGGTCAATGGCGTGTCGAAGTCGTCAGCCAGCACGAGTGGGCTCGACACACCAGGCGCCGCCGCAACCCATGCGCGGCCGTCGAGTGGCCCGCCGCCGAGCTCCTCGAGCACGTCGCGCAGGGGAGTCCCCATGGGGAACTCTCCGACGCCGGCGCGTTGGGTCGCGCCGCTCACCGTGCACACGACCGTGCCAGGCGAATCGTCGGTGCCGACCGCGCGCCACCACTCGACGCCGTTCGAGACGATCAGCGCCGCATGCACGAACGTCTCGACGTTGCTGGCCAGCGCGGGTGGTGCGACCGAGTCGCCCGTGGCACCCGCGAGCTCGACGTGCGAAGCGGAACTGCTGCCGGAGTCGACATCGGTGGCACGGTCGACGATCTCGTCGACGCCTCGCCGGTACGGCGGCGCGATGCGCGGGAACGGTGCACGACCGTCGATCACTTCGAGCAGCGCGGTTTCTTCGCCGAACAGGTACTCCTCGGGGCCTTCGAACACGCGCACGGTGATGCCGTCGAGCCACGATGCTGCCTCGATCTCCTTCACGGCGCGTTGCAAGATCGCGATCTCGTCGGTGAACGTGCGCCGGGTCGCGATGATCACCTGATCCGCGCCGACCGCGAGGGCCGCGACCAAGGCACCCTCGACGACCGCGTGGGGGTTGGCGCGGATGATCGCCCGGTCCTTGAACGACCCCGGTTCGCCCTCCGCTGCATTCACCACGACGGTCGAGGGCTCGAGGTCGGAGTGATTGCGCGCCACCGCGGCCCACTTGCGTCCAGCCGGGAACCCGGCACCGCCGCGGCCGCCGAGGCCCGATCGGGCGATCTCGTCGAGGATGCCGTCCGCGCCGAGGTCGCGTGCGCGAGCGAGCGCGTTGCCCCCGCCGGCCGCGACGTACGACGCGAAGGAGTCGATCGGCGGTGACGGGATCACACGGGCGACGGTCATGAGTGCTCCAAGCGTTCCCGGGCGCGGTGGCCGACGAAACCTCACGTCGAGCGCGATACCGTGCTCCGGCCGCGCACTGGTGCAGGCGGTGGAGGCGGAATGAAGCGGTCAATCGACGAACGACGCGGTGCGGGTCGCGCGCGTCGCACCGACGTGTCCCGTTCGATGTACGACGACTGGGACGTGGCGCTCCGCGTCGAGGATCCCATCGCCGTCCTCGAACGTCAGGCGGAGCCACGCGTGCCCGAGCTCCGCCCGATTCGCTACGAGCGCATGGCGGAGTCTCCGTTCGCGTTCTTCCGCGGCGCGGCCGCGGTGATGGCGTCGGATCTCGCGGTGATGCCGACCACCGGGATCCGCGTGCAGGCCTGTGGTGATGCCCACGTCGACAACTTCGGGCTGTTCGCGAGCCCGGAGCGCAACCTCGTGTTCGACATCAACGACTTCGACGAGACCGTGCCCGGACCATGGGAGTGGGACGTGTTGCGCCTGTGCACGAGCCTGCACGTCGTGGCCCGTCAACGCGGGTTCTCTCCCAAGCAGTGCGACGACGTGACGCGCGACGCGGCGCGCACGTATCGCGCGCGGGTGGCCGACTACTCCACATGGCGAGTGCTCGACCTCTGGTACGAGCGCACCGAGATCAAAGCGTTCATCGAGCACTTCCCCAAGCGCTATCGCGCGCACGTCACGCGCGATGTGAAGCGCGCGTGGCGCAAAGACCATCTGCGCGCGGTCGACAAGCTCACCACGGTCGTCGACGGCCACCGCCGGTTCGTGGAGGACCCGCCGCTCGTCGTCCACCTGGAGAACACCGAAGTCGATGCGGAGATGGTGCACGGGCTCGTCGACGCGTACCGCGCCAATCTGGCCGACGAGCGCCGCCAGTTGTTCGACCGCTACCGGCTCGTCGACGTGGCGCGCAAAGTGGTCGGCGTGGGCAGTGTCGGCACCCGTTGTTGGATCGCATTGTTCGAAGGGCCCGACGACCCCGAGCTCGACCTGATCGTGTTGCAGGTGAAGGAAGCGATGACTTCAGTGCTCGAGCCGTACGTGGGTGCGTCCGCGTTCACCGATCACGGCCAGCGCGTCGTGGTCGGTCAGCGTCTCGTGCAGGCGGCGAGCGACGTGTTCCTCGCTTGGGCCAACGCACCCGAGAGTCAGCGCCACTACTACGTGCGGCAGCTCTGGGATCTCAAGGGCAAGAGCGATCCGATGGCGATGGACCTCGGACACCTTCGTCGCCACGGCGAGCTCTGCGCGTGGGTGCTGGCCCGTTCACACGCTCGCACCGGCGATGCGGTCGAGATCACGGGGTATCTCGGCAAGGGCACGGCGTTCGACGATGCGGTCACCGCGTTCGCGCGAAGGTACGCGAGCGTGAACGAACAGGACCACGCCCGGTTGGTTGCGCGGGTCGCCCCGTGATCGTGCGCTGAGCGCTCAGTCGGTCGACGCGTCTTCCGTGTCGTCGGAGTCGTCTTCGGACGTGTCGTCGTCTTCCGCGTAGGTGAGGATCTCGCATCGCACCACTTGGAACGGCGGCA
>JBEVLJ010000053.1:0-6669 GCA_040509195.1 Acidimicrobiia bacterium | reverse complement strand
GCGCGCAGCACCTCGATGATCTCGGCGGTGGCGCCGACCGTGGGCTCGGCGATGGTGAGGCCATGGCGAGTTGCTGCGAGCAGCCAGTCACGATCGGTGCGGAACACCACCGCGATGGGCGTGGCCTTCGACGGCGCGCCGACCGGTGCGTCGGCGTCGTCGCGTGCGCGCGGCGCGAGTCGGAGCCAGGTGACCTCACCGTGATGACACAACTGATCGAGCCACGACGGGTGATAGCCGCGCATGCGTCTCGTCAACAGTTCCGGCTCCCAGGCGACCGCGGCAGCCTCGTAGCCCTGGAGCTGCTCGATGGCGGCGGCGAGCCCAGCCTCGCCCGCGAGTTGCGTTCCGGGCGCCACGTGTTGCCACTGCAACAGGAAGCGCATGAAGTCTTGCCCGGTCGCGGGATCGACCCCCTGGCGACGGGTGCGTCGCGAATACGAGTGCATGCGTGCGAGCAACCGCCGCGCGACCCACTCGGTCGCGCGAGCTTCGTTGTCGCGCGCGTTGGCGGTGTAGCGACCCTGCAGCGCGAAGCCCTCGTGTTCGAGCACTGCGAGCCCCGCTTCGACGCGTCGTGGCGGCAACGTGGTGGCCGACGCCAACCCATCGACGGTCGTGATCCCGCAGAACTCGAGATGACCTCGCACCACGGTCGCGACCGCCGGTTCGTCACCCTCGAACGCGGCATCGGCCGTCTCCCGCATCTCCGCCACACACCACAGACCGACGTCGAGCAACTGGGCGCGGTTGCGGGCGGCGAGCTCGTCGAACTGGGGTTGCCACTCGGTGCGGGGGAGTGAGACCACGAGCGACGACAACACGTCGTGCAGGTCGTCGGCCGACGTGGGTTCGGGCCGGATCTCGCAGTGCACCTGCTCGATCGCATCGGGATCGAGCGAACCGATCGACGCCAGATCCACCGACAACCCGCGCCGCAGCTGCACCGCGTTGACGCGCCGGTTCTGGAACTCCTCGTCGTCGAGGAACGCGTACGGCCGCGCGGTGAGGATCTCGTGCGCCAGCACCGACGGTTCGGTGGTGTCGACGCAGTGCACCTTGACGCTGCCCTGCTCGATCTGCTCGAGCAGCTCGCGCAGGCCGTCGGCGTCGAGGGCTTCGTGCAACGTGTCGCCGACGGTCTGGCGCACCAGCACGTGATCAGGGATGTCGATCGGCCCGGTCACGTTCTCCTGGCACGCGGCGGCCATCGGGAACACCGCGGCCATGAGGTCGTCGGACTCCATGCGTTGGATCGGCGGCGGGTTCTTGCGACCACCGCGGAACCGCAACACCATCAACGAGCGGTTGAGATTCCACCGCCAGCGCGCCTGGAACATCGGCGAGTCGAGGATGGCGTGCTCGAGCGTGTCTTCCACGGTCGCGCTGTGCACGTAGTGCGGCACTTCACTCAACGCGAAGCTGTGGTGCGGCCCGAGTGACAACACGATCGCGTCGTCGGTGGCGGCGGCCTGCAATTCGAAGTTGAACGTGCGACAGAACTTCTTGCGGAGCGCGAGCCCGAGCGCGCGGTTGATGCGGCCGCCGTTGGGGGAGTGCACCACCAGTTGCATGCCACCGGTGTCGTCGAAGAAGCGTTCGAACACCAGGCATTCGTTGGTGGGCATCGCGCCGAGCCCGGCGCGTCCCACCGAGAGGTAGTCGACGATCATCGTGGCTGCCTCGGTGGTCACCGCACCCTGTGATGCGTCGATGATCCAGCGCACCGCCCCGTCGGGATCGTGCACGAGGAGGAACGCGTCGACCTGTGCTCGCAACCCCGACACCTCGGCCGAGAGCTCACGAGTGCGCGCCGGTGCTTCACCCATCCAGAACGGCACCGTTGGCGGCGCGTCGCCGGCGTCTCGAACCCGAACCACGCCGGCTTCGATGCGACGGATCTGCCACGAGTGCGTGCCGAGCAGGAAGATGTCGCCGGCCATCGATTCGACGGCCCAGTCCTCGTTGACGGTACCGATGAAGGTGTCGTCGGGCTCGGCCACCACTCGGTAGTCGCCGTTCTCGGGGATCGCACCGCCCGACGTGATCGCGGCGAGGCGCGCGCTGCCGCGGGCCCGCAGCTCGCCGTTGACGGTGTCGTGATGCAGGTACGCGCCGCGCGTGCCTCGACCGGTTTCGATGCCGTGGCTCACGAGGTCCAGCACTTCGTCGAAGCGGTCGCGCGTGAGGTCGACGAAGGGCGACGATCGCCGTACGAGCTCGTACAGCTCGTCGGTCTTCCACTCCTGCGCGCCGACTTCGGCCACGAGCTGCTGGGCGAGGATGTCGAGCGGTTCGCGCGACGGTTCGATCGCGTCGAGACGCCCCGCGCGCACTGCGATCAGCAGCGACGCGCACTCGACGAGCTCGTCGCGCGTCATTGGGAACAGCCGCCCTTTCGGCGTCCCGACGCGCGTGTGGTTGGAGCGCCCGACCCGTTGGAGGAACGTGGCGATGCTGCGCGGGGAGCCGATCTGACACACCAATTCCACCGGCCCGATGTCGATGCCGAGCTCGAGTGACGCGGTGGCGACGAGCGCGCGCAGGTCGCCCGCGCGCAAGCGGGTCTCCACTCGGTGGCGACGTTCCTTCGACAAGCTGCCGTGGTGCGCGGCGACCACCTCGGGGCCGAGTCGTTCACCGAGTTGGTGTGCGAGCCGTTCGGCGAGCCGACGCGTGTTCACGAACACGATCGTGGTGTGGTGCGCCTGTACGAGCTCGGCGATGCGGTCCATCACGTCGCCCATCTGCTCGGCCGACGTGACCGCCTCGAGCTCACCTTCGGGGAGCACGAGCGACAGGTCGAGCGCGCGCAGGTGACCGGCATCGACGATCGCCGGAAGCGCGCGACTCCCGACGAGCAGGCGTGCCACGGTTTCGATCGGCCGTTGCGTGGCCGAGAGGCCGATGCGCTGCGGCGGGGTGTCGGCGAGCGCGTCGAGACGTTCCAGCGTGAGCGCAAGGTGCGCGCCCCGCTTGTCGCGCGCGACGGCGTGGATCTCGTCGACGATCACCGTGTCGACGGTGCGCAGCATGTTGCGCCCACCCGCGCTGGTGACGAGGAGGTAGAGCGACTCGGGGGTGGTGACCACGAACGTGGGTGGCTTGCGCAACATCGCGGCGCGTTCGGAGTTGGGCGTGTCACCGGTGCGCACCGCGACGCGCAGCTTCGGCACGTCGAGCCCGAGCTCGGCCGCGACCTCGTTGATCTCGCGCAACGGCCGTTCGAGGTTCTCCGCGATGTCGACGGCCAACGCCTTCAGCGGCGACACGTACACGATGCGCGCCGCGCCCTCGACGCTTGCACCGGCCACCTCGGCGCCGGCGTCTTTCGATGTGGCGGCGTCTTTCGATGTGGCGGCGTGCGCGCGATACAGCCGATCGATGCACACCAGGAATCCGGCGAGCGTCTTCCCCGAACCGGTCGGCGCGGCGATCAAGGTGTGCTCGCCCGCGGCAATGTGCGGCCACCCGTCGCGTTGTGGCGCGCTCGGACCATCGAGGAAGCGCCGCCGGAACCACTCCGCGACCGCGGGGTGGAACCCGTCGAGCGTGACATCGCCCGGCGCCGTGTCGCTCGGCGCCGTGTCGGTGGGCGGTTCAGCCGGGGAAGCCGTCATCCACCCCAGTCTCGCAGACGGGTGTGTCAGCTACCCCTGGGGGATCGGGTCAGTGCACCTCGGCCGCGCCGCCATGGGCGACGTCGACGTCGTGGTCGACCGCGTCGAGCGTCTCCGAGTGCAACACGACGCCGGCGAGCATGCCGAAGAGCCCGGCACCGATGAGCCCGAGCAGGCTCCCCAGCCCGACGACGACCCACCACGACACGTCGCCACCGATGGCGACTGCGAGCAGCCCGATGAAGAAGGCGATCCCGATCGGGATGCTCACCACGATCATCTTGGCCACCGAGCGCATCACCGAACGCTCCGCGCTGCGTTCCGCGGCGAGCGACGCTTCGAACGCGTCCTCGTCGCCTGCCGGCTGGCCGGTGGTGGCGATCTCCGAGCTCATGGACTCTCCTGGGCGACGTCAGGCCGGTGGTGGCAGAGCAGTTCGGGCGCGCACATGTTGCCACGTTCCGCGACCGCTGATGCCGACCCGGGTCACTGACGCAGGAGCGACAGGAGTCGCAGCACCTCGAGGTACAGCCACACGAGCGTGACCATCAGGCCGAACGCCCCGAACCACTCCATGTACTTCGGTGCACCCGCGAGCGCGTTCTGGCGGATGAACTCGTAGTCGAGGAAGAGGTTGAGTGCGGCGACGCAGCAGATCACGACGCTGATGATGATGCCAATGGGGGTGGGATCGTTCCAGAACACGACGTCGACCCCGAACAGGGAGAGCAGCGCGCCGGCGAGGTAGAGGAAGACGATGCCGATCGTCGCGCCGATCACCATCATCTGGAACTTCCGCGTGACCTTCACGATGCCGGTCACGTAGAGGAAGAGCGTCGCAACGAACACGCCGATGACGGCGAGGATCGCCTGGAACACGATGCCGTTCCACTGCGACTCGAACGCCTTCGAGATCACGCCGAGGAACACACCCTCGGTGATCGCGTAGATCGGGCCGAGGATGGGCGCCAGCTTCGGCTTGAAGCAGCACACCATCGCGACGGCGAAGGCGCCGAAGAGGGCGATCCACGACCAGCCGGGGATCTGCAGCTCACCGATCGGCGAGACCGGCGTCTGTGACCAGCCGAACGTTGCGCCGGCCAGCACGAGCACGAACAGCATCGCCGTCTTGGCGAAGGTGCCGTTGGCGGTCATCGCCGCGCCCTGCGGGCGAACCCGCGGTGCAGCGGTGCCGGCGCCGTCGACGGCCGTGAGCTCCGCCGGGGAGTCCGCGGCGGCGAATCCCGGCATCCAATCGTCGCGGATCTCTTCGAACTTCTTGTCGTTCAACGCTGGGTTCGACATCACCACGTCCTCGAGGGTTTCCGGAGGTGAACCCTTCGAGCGTAGGCGGCGAACCGCGGAGGGCGCGGTCGTCGGGGAACGGAGATCAGGTCACGTCAGGAGTGGATGTGGCGGGCCGCGGCGGCCTGGCGAGACTCGTAGACCCAGGCGAGGTCGAGGGCGAGGCCACTCGTGTCCTTGCCTCGGATGAGATAGTCCAGGAACTCGGTCACGCTCACGGCTGCCTCCCAGGCATCGCGGATTTTGGGGAACGATCGACCGCAGGGCGTGGAAACATGAGCCCGAACGCTGCGATGTCTGGGTCAACGACGGATTCAGCTTGAATAGTTCCTCGGCGCGGGATCCAATCGGTGAGGTGTGACCAACGATGCTGTATCTCTTCGG
The DNA here is from genome assembly GCA_040509195.1 of Acidimicrobiia bacterium. Classification (GTDB taxonomy): domain Bacteria; phylum Actinomycetota; class Acidimicrobiia; order IMCC26256; family DASPTH01; genus DASUMF01. The sequence goes on along the minus strand of JBEVLJ010000053.1, from coordinate 1,360 downwards.
GTTCGAGACGGTCGGTGTGGTCGTCGGTGATCTGTACTTCGTCGACCCTGACCCCGCGGCGGGACAAGAGGGCGCCGAGCGCGGTGTCCGTCTCGAGGTGCGGGTCCTCGAACGGGGTGCGCCGCCCGGGTCGGTGTACTCGGCGATCCCGATTGCGGCGATGCAGCCGATCTGGCGCGCCGACCTGCTGGAAACGGTCGACGGCGAGCCTGGCAGCCACGACCGCACCCACCACCACCCGACCTTCCGTGGGTGGGAGCCGAGCTCGCGACGCTTCGACGAGTTGGTGGGCCAGGAGCCGGTCGCGTGGGTGGGCGAGCAGCTCGCGGATCTCGATGCGCTGATCGAACGGTCGGAGGTCGACGCGTCCGATGTCGATTCCGGCGACGCGGGTCGGTTGCGCGCGTCCGTGCCGGAGATCCTCACCGTGGTGCGGTCGCTGCTCGAACGAGTCCGGGCTGGCGAATTGGGCATTGCGCCCGCCGAGGGCGCGGCACTCGGCGCGCGCAGCGGTTGGCTCTGAGCGCGAGTTGACTGCAGCGGTGGAGCTGCGCCCGGACCCAACGGCTGCGCCCGGCGCCCGTCACGTGGTCATCGACGGTGACGACGTCGTGGGCACCACCGAGACCGAGCTCGTCGACGGCGCGGTGGTGACCTCGATCGACGTCGTGGATCTCGCCTCCGATGCTGCGGCGGCGGAGCTGCTCGCGTGTGTGCTCGGCGCGCTTCCCGCTGACGACACGACAACGTCGGTACGCCTTCGCTGCAGCGACGATCTCGTGCGGCAGGCCGCGCGACGCGACGGCTTCACCGCGTCGTTGCGCGGTCAGCTGGAACGCACCGCGTTGCGGAGCGGCGCGGCGCGCACCGACACCGAGAGTGGAGACCTGGCGACGCTGGCGACGCTGGTCGATCAGCTCCTGCCCGACGCGGTGGTCGCGCCGCGAGGTGGGTGGTTTCGCAGCTTCGAGCTGCGCGCGACGTCGAACGCGATGTCGGCGAAGGTGCGGTTGCCGCGCGGAACGGATCTGCTCGCGGAACCGATCGCCGCCGCGATCGACACCATGTTCGCGGTGAAGGCGCGCTTCGGTCGTGCGGCATCGGGAATCACCAAGATCTCGTTCGACCACGGCGGCGACGGACTCACGTCGGGCAACATCGCCGGCATCGCCGAAGGCGCGTCGGGATCCATCGCGCTCACGCCGAACTTCGTGGCGAGCGGCCTCATGATCGAGCAGCGTGCGCGGTGGCGAGCGGAAGGTCGCGCCCGCGTCGCGCGTGCCGACGACCGGCCGTGCGCGAACGTCGACGCGGTCGTCGCCCACGAGTGTTGGCACTACCTCGACGCCAACGTGCGCAC
>JBEVLJ010000052.1:0-8864 GCA_040509195.1 Acidimicrobiia bacterium | reverse complement strand
CCATCGAAACCTCGGAAGGACCGAAGGCGTTCAGCTCGCGGACGTGGTCGACTGCGCGGTGCTGGCGAGCGAAGCACTCGCCGGTCGGCTCGGGTCGGTCAGTCGCATCGGGAGCGACCGCATCGGCTCAGGGGCTCCTCCATCGCCGCGACGATGCGCGGCACTCCGCATCGGTCCGGACATCGAGAATCAGGGCGCTCGGTCGCGCGGGAGCGCATCCGGCTCGGCGTCGGCGACCGCGGTCTCGTCGCCGGTGCGCTCGGCGCGCCGGAGGTCGTCGGCGGTCGCGGGGAGCATGCCGCCGAAGAGCTCCACGCTGGCTTCGAACGAGTGGAGCGGTCCGCTGAGCGCGCCCTGCTCGGGGAGCTCGCGCGGTAGGAAGCGGAAGGCGGCGAGCACCGCGACGAGTGCCAGGACGCCGCCGACGAACGCAGCGACGTGCATCGCCTCGACGAACGCCGCCCGTGCGTGCTCGACGAGCAGGAGCGCGTCGTCACTGGCGAGTCGGGTGGCCGCCTGCGCTGCCCCGGCCAACGACGACCCCGCACGTTCGTCGATGCCGGCCGGCAGCGACTTCAGTGTCGGAGCCAACGAGCTCCGGTACACCGACGCCGCGGTGCTCCCCAGGATCGCGACGCCGAGCGCGGCGCCCAACTCGCGCGTTGCATCGTTGGTGGCCGAGCCGGCACCGGCGCGCCGATCGGGCACGGCCGACATGATCGCCGCAGTCATCGGCGACATCGACAGGGACAACCCGACCGCGAGGGGGAGAATCGTGAGCAGTGTCTGCCAGTACTGCGCGTCGACGTCGAGCGCCAAGATCATGAGGAGCGAGCCGGCGACGAGGGCCAGCCCGACGGTCACCGTGTTGCGAACGCCGAAGCGCTCGGTGAACCACGGCGCCCGTGGCGACAGCACGAGGATGATCAGCGCGAGGGGCATGAAGCGCACCGAGGCCGACAACGCCGAGTAGCCGAGCACGAGCTGGAAGTACTGCGTCATGAGGAAGAAGACGCCCGACAGCGCCAGGAACACGAGGATCATCCCGCCCGTGCCGGTGCTGAACGCCGGATTGCGGAAGTACTGCATGTCGAGCATCGGCTCGTCGTGGTGGAGCTCCCAGATGGCGAACAGGGCGAGGCCGACGGCCGCGACGCCGAACGAGACCATCGTGACCGGGCTCGTCCACCCCTTGTCCGGTCCCTCGATGAGCCCGTAGACGAGCGCGGTGATCCCGATGATCGAGAGGACGGCACCGATCGGATCCAGCGGTGCCTTCTCGGGATCGCGGGACTTCGGTAACAGCCAGAAGCCGAGCACGAGCGCGACGATCACGAATGGGACGTTGACGAGGAAGACCGATCCGTACCAGAAGTGGTCGATCAGCCAGCCGCTCGCGACGGAGCCGATGATCGCTGCAGCACCGAGGAGGCTCGCCCAGATCGCGATGGCGCGCTCACGCTCGTCATCGTCGAAGACGTTGACCAAGATGGACAGCGTCGACGGCATGATGAAGGCGGCACCGACGCCCATGAGCGCGCGGGTGAGGATGAGCGGTGTCATCGAGGTGGCGAAGGCGCCCGCAATCGTGCCGACGAGGAACACGACCAGCCCGAACTGCATCGCGCCCTTCCGCCCGAAGCGGTCCCCGAGAGCGCCGGTCGTGAACAACAATCCGGCGAACACGAGCGAGTAGACCGCGACGATCCACTGGAGCTGCGATTCGGTCGCGTGCAGATCTCGGGCGAGCGTCGGAATGACGACGTTCAGGCTTGTGTTCCCGACGAAGACGATCACCAGGCTCAGACACAGCACGCCGAGGATCCACCAACGCCGGTCGTGGATCTTCGCGTCGGCGTCGCTCGCGGCCTGATGTTCGAGGGTGGTCAAGAGACGTATCTTGTTCGGTCGATGCGCCAGGTCACCACCCGCGCGGCGTTGTCGCAGGTCGCGTCGGCGCGCCGTGGCAGGCGCCGGTTCGTGGGATGGGTGCTCACTCGCGCGGGGGCGACACGGCGGTCGAGCCGGCGTCGCTGCCTGGTTGTGAGCCACGTTGGTACGTCGTGACCGACGACCGTCCCATCACGAGCATCGCCGCAACGGCGGCCAACAGACCAGGAACGACGAAGCCGGGCCGTCCGGTCGTCTCGGCGACGAAGATCACCGACGCGAGCGGCACGCGGTAGCCGGCGCCGAGGAACGCGGCCACGCCGATCACCACGAAGAGCGTGATGTTGGCGTCGCCGACCACGCCGACGGCGAAGCGCCCGAGCAGCGCGCCCGCGACCACGAGCGGGATGAACAATCCGCCGACGCCACCGCCGACCAAGGTCGCAGTGGTTGCGAGACATCGCACCACGAGCACTGCTGCGAGCAGCCAGAGCGCCCGGTTGGGGGAGAGCGCCCACTCGATCGTCTGATATCCGGGGCCGATGACGAGCGGCTGGTCGGTGAGCTGCCACGTGATCGCGAACAGCGCGGCCGTCGTCACCCCGCTCGCCAGGATCCGGACCAGCGGCGGGACGCGCGTGGTGGCCGTCTTCGCGCTCAACACCATCCAGGCGAACCCGCGAGCCGTCAGGCCCGCGGCGACTCCGAGCGCGACGGCACCGGCGAGGTCTGCGAACGACAATGGCGGCGGTGATCCGTGCACGGAGAAGATCGGTGTGGTGCCGTTCACGAACACGAACGCGAGGTAGCCCGCGGCCGACGACACCAGCGCGGGCAGCAACATCCGTCGCGCCAGGTCTTCGCGGTAGGGCACCTCGAGCGCGAACACCGCGCCCGTGGCTGGTGCCTTGAAGATCGCGGCCACGCCGGCGGCGGCGCCCGCGACCATGAGCACGTGTCGGCTGCTCCCACCGGTGAAGCGAGGGAAGCGCTCCTGCAGGAACGAGCCGACCCACGAGCCGAGGTAGAGCGATCCGCCTTCGAGGCCCATCGCGCCACCGAAGCCGACGGTGAAGATCGCCGCGCACATGCGTCCGGGGAGCTCACGGAGCCTGAGCTGGTCGTTCGAGTCGTGGAACGCTCGGAGGTAGAGGTCGGTCATGCCCGGGTCGTTCGATCGAGCGATGAAGCGCAACGCGCACCACGCGAGCCCGAGCCCGATGAGGGGCATCCACGCGAGGAGCCACGGCGAGAGCTCGAAGAGGTGGTCGAGGAGACGATCGATGACGAGGTAGTCGAACGCGGCGACGGCGAAGCCAGTGATCGCGCCCGTGATCGCCGCGAGCACGACCACTTCGTGCGACCGCCGTGCGAACGCGCGGAACCGTTCGGTGGTCTCGCCGGGACTCACGATGCGGGCCCGACGAACCAGTCGGCGTCGGACGGCTCGCCGGCCGCATCGCTCAGCGTGTGGAGCGCGTGCACCAGTGCGGCGCGCTCGCGCGGCGGGATGCCGGCGACGACATCGGCGAGCGCGTTGCGCCGTCGTTCGGTCACCGCGTCGACCAGCTTCCGCCCTCGCGGTTCGAGCTCGATGACGACTTCGCGACGGCTCACCGCGGACTGGGTGCGACGCACGAGGCCCTTGCTCTCGAGTCGGTCACAGAGGCGGGTGATGGTCGACGGGTGGACGTCGAGCGCGTCAGCGAGCCCAGTCGGTCGCTGCGGCCCGCGACTGGCGAGCACGACGAGTGCCCGGAGCTGGGGGAGGGTCACGTCAGGGTCGACCGCGGCGAGCGTCTGCGCGGCGATCGACACCATCACGCGTGACGCGCGAAGCACCGCATCGACCACGTCGTCGTCAGAGAGTTGCATAGTACAAGTATTGTATCTAGCACAGATCGTCGATCATGGCACCGAGGGAAATTCCGGCCACGATGTCGAAGATCCGGAATCTGCTCCGTCTCAGGGATGGAGCGGCCGACGGAGCCGCTGTCACCGGAGGAGACCACGATGGCCAAGTACCTGTTGCTGAAGCACTACCGAGGCGCACCTGAGCCGGTCAACAACGTCCCCATGGACCAGTGGGCACCCGACGAGGTCGAGGCGCACATCCAATTCATGAACGACTTCGCCGCGAAGCTCGAGCGTGACGGCGAATTCGTCGACGGTCAGGCGCTGTCACCCGACGGCATGTGGGTGCAGTACGGCGGTGAAGGGAAGGCGCCCGTGGTCGATGGTCCGTTCGCGGAGACGAAGGACCTGATCGCGGGATGGATGATCATCGACGTGGACAGCCGCGACCGAGCGATCGAGCTCGCCGGTGAGCTCTCGGCCGCGCCGGGCGCGAACGGCGAACCGATCCACGAGTGGCTCGAAGTGCGGCCGTTCATGGGCGAGGCGCCCGCCGTCACCGAGTGAGCGCTGACAGCACGCAGCTGCGTGCGCTGGCGCCAACTGCGCTGAGCGTCCTCGTCCGTCGCGGTGCGGATTTCGCGACGGCCGAGGACGCGGTGCAGGAAGCCCTCATCCGTGCGCTCGATGCGTGGGGTGATGATCCGCCGCGTGACCCGACCGGGTGGCTCATCACGGTTGCCTGGCGCGCGTTCCTCGACATGGCGCGCTCCGACACCGCGCGTCGCGACCGCGAGGTGCGCTATCACGAGGTGCGCTCCCACGAGGAGCCGCCGACGGGTGAGGTCGCGAGCGACGACGACACGCTCCAGCTCTACTTCTTGTGCGCCGATCCCGAGCTCACGCCGTCGTCGGCCGTCGCGCTCACGCTGCGAGCGGTCGGCGGGCTCACGACCAGGCAGATCGCGCAGGCCTACCTCGTGCCGGAGGCAACGATGGCGCAACGGATCAGTCGTGCGAAGCGCGTCGTGGCACGTGACGGCCTCCGCAATCCTGGCGACGCGCGCACCGTCACTCGCGTGCTCTACCTCGTGTTCAACGAGGGCTACTCGGGCGACGTCGACCTTTCCGCCGAAGCGATCCGCCTGACCCGGCAACTCGCCGGGTTGACCGACGACCCCGAAGTGCACGGGCTGCTCGCGCTGATGCTGTTGCATCACGCGCGTCGTGCGAGTCGCACCCGACCCGACGGCAGCATCGTGTCGCTCGCCGAACAGGACCGCTCCCTCTGGGACACCGAGCTCATCGCCGAAGGTGTCGACGTGTTGCACGCCGCGCTCGCGCGCGATCGGTTGGGCGAGTACCAGGCGCAAGCGGCGATCGCCGCGCTGCACGCCGACGCGCCGCACGTCGACGCGACCGACTGGGTGCAGATCGTCGAGTGGTACGACGAACTGCTGCGCGTCGCCGACACGCCGATCGTGCGCCTCAATCGCGCCGTGGCGATCGGCGAGGCCGACGGTGCACGGGCCGGTCTCGCCGCGCTCGCAGCAGTTGACGATCGCGTGCCACGCTACGAAGCCGTCGCCGCCCACCTGCACGAGAAGGACGGCAACCTCGAGCTCGCCGCCCGCCTCTACGCCGACGCCGCGCGCAACGCACCCAACCAGGCAGAACGCGACCACCAGACGCGCCAGGCCGCGCGGCTGAACGAACAGCTCCGCCGCTGATCCGAAGGCCGACCAAGGGCCGCTACGTTGGCCTCCATGACGGGCGTGCGGTTGGCCGGGGGAGTGGTGCACGAGCTGCCGCGTGATCTCCGCGACGGTCTCGTCGCCAGCCCGAGGGCCGTTGCGGCGTGGAACGACATCACGCCGCTCGCGCGCAACGAGTTCATCTGCTGGGTGGAAGATGCCAAGCAAGCGAAGACTCGGCAGCGACGAATCCGTCGTACGCGCGAAGAGCTCGAGGACGGCATGCGGCGCCCGTGCTGCTGGCCCGGCTGCGCACATCGCGAACGCACCGGCGCGCCGTGACCGATCCGGGTTGGACCCCCGATCCCGACGCGCTGCGCGGTCACGTCGCGGTGGTGGCGGGCGCGACCCGAGGCGGGGGCCGCGGCATCGCGGCAGCGCTCGGCGAAGTCGGCGCGACGGTGTACTGCACGGGTCGCAGCAGCCGGACAGCAACGCTTCGCTCCGACTACGACCGTCCCGAGACCATCGAGGAGACGGCCGAGCTCGTCACGAGCTTGGGTGGCATCGGGATCCCCGTCGCGGTCGACCACCTCGAGTCGGAGCAGGTGGCCGCACTGGCAGAGCGGATTCGTCGCGATCACGGCCACGTCGACGTGCTCGTGAACGACATCTGGGGCGCCGAGTTGCTCAAGGGCGGTCCTGCGGAATGGGACGTGCCTCTGTGGGACCTCGATCTCGAGGTCGGCTTCCGCATCCTGCGCCTCGCCATCGACACGCACATCATCACGTCGCACCACCTGCTGCCGCTGCTGATCGATCGGCCAGGCGGTCTCGTGGTCGAAGTCACCGACGGCACGGCGGAACACAACGCGTCGCGCTATCGCATCTCGGTGTTCTACGACCTCGCGAAGACCGCGGTGAATCGGCTCGCGTTCTCGCAAGGTCACGAACTCGCACCGTTCGGCGCCACCGCGGTCGCGGTCACGCCGGGTTGGATGCGCTCGGAGATCATGCTCGAAACGTTCCGCGTGCGCGAAGACAATTGGCGCGACGCAGTCGATCCTGATGCCGGACCCGATCGACCGTCCGCACCCCCCGACTTCGCGCTGTCGGAGTCGACCCGATACGTGGGCCGCGCGATCGTCGCGATGGCATCGGATCCCGATCGGGCGCGGTGGAACCAGCAGTCGGTCGACGCGGGGACGTTGGCGAAGGAGTACGGCTTCACCGACGTTGACGGCTCACGCCCCGACGTGTGGCGCTACCTCGAACGCGACCTCGATCGCTCCGGCTCAGACGAGATTGGCCAGGTCGACCTGTCCCAGTACCGCTGAGGCGTCACCGCGAACCGCTGGCGCGCTTCTCCTGCTTCGCGGCGCGCTTCTCCTTCACCGACTTCTGTGGCTTCTTGGCGTCGTTCTTCTTCGGTGATTTGTCGCCCATGGTGAACTCCTCGAGGTAGAGGGCTCACGGTATCGGAACAACACGCGGCAGCCGCGGCGTTAGCGTTCGTTGGTCTCCGCGTGCGCGGACCATGATCACGTGAACCACGACGGAGGCAATTCATGAGCGACACGTCTTTCCCGGCAGTCGACGCAGTGATCGCCGCGTTCCGCGACGGCACCGACGAACGTCGTGAAGGCGCGATCGAGTTCTTCGCCGACGACGTGGGCGTGTTCAGCGCGTTCGGCGTTGGTGTGGGCCGCGACGCAGCGGTTGCGGCGCTCGCGAACCCGCGTGTGCTCGGTATCCTCAGCGGTGCGACCTTCTCGGTGCCGCACGTCGACGGTGACGCGGTGCACGTGACCGCGGCAGTGGCGCCAGGGTTACCGGTCGGCGGGTTCGAGTTCGGCTTCGTGCTCGACGCCGACGGCCGGATCGTGCGGTTCGAGCAGGACACGATCCCGGGCGCGCCGCGCGAGCCAGACGCGCTCGTGCTCACCGACGCGCACGCCGAGTTGCTCGACACCGCGATGGCGAATGGCACCGTACCGATCGTGGCCTACGTTGGCGCCGACGGCGTGCCGAAGTTGTCGTACCGTGCGACGGTGCAGGTGCTCGACGGCGAGCGGCTCGCGATCTGGATCCGTGATGCCAACGGTGGCCTCGTGCGCGCGCTTCCTTCCAACCCGAACGTCTCGATCTGGTACGGCGACCGCGCCGGCGGCGTCACCTTGCAGTTCGTCGGACGCGCGCATGTCGACGACACCGACGAGGTGCGCGACCGCGTCTATGACGGCTCGGTGAAAGCGGAGCGCGACATGGACTGGCGCAAGCGAGGTGTCGCGGTGGTCGTCGACGTGGATCGCGTCGAAGGCCGTGACAGCACGGGTCAGGTGCTCATGGCGCGGTGACCGCGCGTGGGGCGACGGATCAGGTGCCGGGCGTCGCAGCCACCGATGGTGACGTCGACGCCGAGTCGACGGCCGACGTCTCGGCGATCCGCTTCGTCTTCGGCTTCGGCGTGATGAGCACGTACGCGAGCATCGGCACCGCGTAGAGCAACCACACGAGCGCTTCGCCGATCGTTGGCTTCGGCTGGATGCCGAGCATCGCGGTGGCGAGTGCGGATTGCACCGAGCCGGGCTTGATGAGCCATGAGAGGTCGACCGCCTGGCCGAGCATGATGTTCCACCAACCGGCCTCGTGCGCGGTGTGCACCGCGGTGGAGAGCAAGCCCGCGGCCACGAGCACCAGGATCACGCCGGTGAACTTGAAGAACTTCGCGAGGTTGATCCGCACGCCGCCGCGGTAGAGCGCGTACCCGAGGATCACGGCGACGAGCACGCCGAGCGCCGCGCCGGTGCCCGACAGCCCGGGGTTGTCGGAGTCTTGGAACACCGCGAGGAGGAACACCGCGGTCTCGAGTCCTTCGCGCAACACGGCAAGGAACGCCATGAACACCAGCGCGGCCGTGGAGCCCGTGGCGAGCGCCGCGCCAGCCTGCTCGTGCAGGGCGCCCTTGAGGTTGGCGGCGTGGCCGCGCATCCACACGATCATCCACGTGACCATGCCGACGGCGACGAGCCCGATGATCGTCTCGAGCTGTTCCTGCTCCCGTTGAGGGAGTTGCTCGGAAGCGAAGCGAAGGGCGATGGCGGCGCCGAGGCAGAGCGCGATGGCGAGGCCCACACCGATCCACATGCCCTTGAGCGCGTCGCGGCGGTTCTCCTGGAGGAGGAATGCCGCAATGATGCCGACGATCAGCGCAGCTTCGAGGCCTTCGCGGAGGCCGATGACGAACGTAGGCAGCATGCGTTCTCCCGATGGGCGTGCGGAGGTGAGGTTATCCTCACCTGTCGGGCTCGCCAAGCTCAGGTCGCCCTGGGTGTCGCCCTGGGTTGGGGCCCTGGGTTGGGGCCCTGGGTTGGGGCCCTGGGTGGGGTGGTCCCCGACACCCGCAGCAACGAACGGATGTTCGAT
>JBEVLJ010000051.1:0-12493 GCA_040509195.1 Acidimicrobiia bacterium | reverse complement strand
GGGTTGCCCTGATCGGCGACCCACGCGGTCGACGGGTCGTGGTCGAACGCGCTCGACGCGCGTGCGCCGGCGTCACCACGCAGGTGACTGCTCGACGAGTACACGGTGCTGGCCGCGCCGGCACCCGCACCCTCAGCACCGGCCGCGGTCGTGCCCAAGGCCGCGTCGATCACGGGATCGGGCGCGTTCGCGTCGACCCGGGCGGTGCCCGTGAGCCCGAACGCGCGCGAGTCGGGCAGCACCACCTGCCGCAGCAGTGCGAGCTCCTCACCCGGACGTTGCGCCGGGTCGTAACGCAACCGCGACAACACCACGTCGAGGCGATGTCCCGAGAGCTCTGCACCCGCTCGCGTCGTGATGTCGATCGGCAGGCGCACCGTGTCGGTGACTGCCGCGTTGCCGAACGAGATCTCCGAGAAGCCGACCCCGTTCCGCGGCGCGCCCTGCGGTGCTTCCAACGAGTCGATGCGCACCTCGACGTCGTGCACGTCGGTCATCGGGAAGTTCACAACGGTGCCTGTGGTGAACGACTCGGGTCCGAGCTCAACCGGGATCGCCTCGCCACCGTTGATCCGCACCTCCGCGGTGCGGATGGTGTGAGGTTCGCCGCGTCGTTGTTGCAGCGTGACGTGATCCACCGGCACCGGTCGACTCGCTGTGATCGCGATCGTCGCGCCCTCGGCGTTGCTGGAGTCGATGAGCCATGCCGAGCGCGGGTTGCCGTCGAACGCGTTCGCCGGACGGTCGGTCGATGTGACGTAGCCGGTCGCGGTGACGACCCCGCCGCGCGGCACGAGCACGGTGCGGAAGTCGTCGTTGGTGCCGGGGAACGTCTCGAGCCGGAACTCGTTGACGCGCGAGCCCGCGGGTTCGGTCGCACCGACGGAGTCGCGGATGCGGTCGAAGTAGGTCTGCCAACGCCGCCGGTTGGAATCGGTGAACACCACGTCGGCGCCCGACGCGAGCGCTTGGCGAAGTTGGGCCCGGGTGAGGGCCGCCGACTCCAACACGAGTTGACGCCCGTCGATCAGGCCCGCGGCCGCCGCGTCGACGATGCCATCACCGTCGCCGGAGATCAGGACCGGTTGTTGGCTCGGCGCGGTGTGCACGATGCCGACCGGGTCGTCGACCCCGAACAGGGAAACGGGCGGGGGGTCGCCGTACGACGTGGGTGTGCCGATCGCGAGCGGGTCGATCTGCGGTGACTTCGACGACGCGACGTTCGGCACCGGATCGCCGAACGTCTGCGGCGCGGCGAGCCCAGCCGGCACGGGGTCGGTGAGCAGGTGCCACAGCGTCTTGGGGCGCGGCGTGTTGAAGCGTTCGTACTCGAGGTCGGAACGCAACGACACGGTGCCGACGCCCATGATGCGCGCGACTGCCGCCAATGAATCTGGCTCGAACGTTCCTTCTTGGATGCGATGGTCGAGCGCGTCGAGCAGGTCGACCGTTCCGGGCGTTCCCAGGGGCAGCACTTCACGCGCCACGTACGGCCGGTCGGTGATCCCCGGCGTGACCGGCTCGATGAGGTTGCCCCAGCGATACGCGGCGAAGTTCGAGCCGGGGATCTCGAGCACGCGCGTCGACGAGCCACCCGCGTCGATGGCAGCGGCCGCTTGGATCCAGGAGTCGGGGATGTCCTCGTCGCGCTCGAGCCCACTCGAGAAGTAGCCGACTCGCCACACCGGTAGGAACGCGACGAACACCAGCCCGCCGACGACCGCGATGCCGCCGAGCTCGCGCCACTTCGGTGCCAGCACGCTCACGCCCGCCGCGAGCAGACCCGCGAGTCCGAGCACGAGCACCGGAACCACGCGCGGCGTGTTGCGGAGCGAGAGTCCGACGGCAGTGCCGTCGGAGAACGCGCGGAAGAGTCGGCCGTACACACTCGGGTTGGCGAACGGCCACGCCCCGACGCCGACGATGGTGCCCACCACCACGAGGACCGCGAAGTACGCGCGGTGACGCCAACGGATGGTCGCGGCAGCGGTCAACGCGGCCACCGGAATGGCCCAGCTCGCGATCTCGGCGATCCCACCATTCGTGAAGTCGGTGGTCTGCTCGAGCGTGGTGCCGAGTCGATCGCGACCGTAGAAGAACCAATTGCCGATCCCGCGCATCACGTCGGTCGGCGTGGAAGACGCGGCGACCGTCTTCAGTGTCTCGGTGAGATCGAGGACCGGCAGGCCGTACACCGCTTGCGTTCGCAGCGCGAGCAGCCACCACATCGACACACCGAGACACAGCACCCCGATGCGCAGGGAGGCCGCGAGGGCGCGGCGCGCAGATGCGCGCCCTCGACCGAGCTCGAACACCACCCACACGAGTGGCGCGAGGCCGACCAACTCCATCGACGACGCGTTCACCGAGCCCATCATGAGGACGACCAGCGCGAACAGCGCCGGGTCGCGCCACCCGCCGCGCCGAGTCGCTCGCATCACGAAGATCACGAGGAACGGCAGACCGGCCCACGAGATCAGGAGCACCGAGATGCGCGCGGTGAACGCCAGTTGGTACGGCGTGAACATGTAGACGAGCGCGCCGGCCAGCGCGCCGATTCGGCTGACGCCGAGCTCGCGGAACAACCAGCGCGCACCGAGCGCCGCCGCGAACACGATGGTCCCCAACCACAGTCGCTGCGCGATCCACACAGGCAGGCCCGCTTGGCGCAGGAGCCAGAAGAACGGCCCCATCGGGAACAGGTAGCCGATCTGCTGGTGCGGCACCGTGCCCATGCCCACGTGGGCGTCCCACAGGTAGAAGGCACGCGCGAGGAACCGGCCGGGGTCGAGGTAGAGGTACTGCTTGGTGTCGGCGCTCACCTTTCCGGGGGAGGAAAGGAGAAACGGCACGTACGCGAGGAGCGCGACGCCGACGAGCTCGATCACCGACCCGCGGCTCGTGCGGCGACGATCCGCAGCCACGTGGAGGTCGGTCATCTTGGGGGACGATCGTAGACGTGAAGCCCCCACGATCGTGTGGCACATGAGCCACCGACCCCCGCCCGACCGAGCCCCGATCGCTCTCGTCGCGCCGATACACTCCCGGCCGATGACCGCACTGGACACCGGTGCGAGCGCGCCGACACCAGCGGATCCGCACGACGCCGGCGCGGCGTCTCGTACCGCCGACGGCCGCGCGCGCCGCAACGCACGCCGTCGCAACGACGTCGACCGTTGGTGGCCACTCCTTGCGCTGATCGTGCTCGCGATCGCGGGATCACTCGTGATCCGCCGCGTGATCTATCCCGCGTTCTCGTGGAACCGCGACGAGGTCACGTATCTCTGGCAGATGACGGTGCTGCGCAGCCACCACCTGTTCGGTTCCGACGGCGGCTTCCCCACGATGTTCCAACCGTGGCTCACCGGTGTGAACGAGCACGGCTTCTTCTCGCAGTACACGTTGGGCTGGCCCCTCGTGCTCGTGGCGGCCGAGCTCCTCGGCGATCCCGCAATCGCGATTCTCGTCGGCGTCGTCACACTGACCGTCGGCGCGTACGCGTTCGCGCGCGAGGTCACGCGCGATCACTGGCTGTCGATCCTCAGCACGCTGCTCGTGCTCGCGTCACCGTTCTTCGTGGTGCAGAGCGGCGTGTACCTCGGATACTTGTTCTCCACTGGCGTCGGGCTGCTCTTCGGTGCGGCGCTGCTCGCCGGGCTCCGGCGCGACGACTGGCGTCTGCTCGTGGCCGCCGGCGCGCTGATCGGGATGGAGTTCCTCGTGCGCCCCTACGACGCGGTGCTCTGGGGCGGCGCGTTCGCGGTGTACGCCCTGATCGCCAACTGGCGACGCTGGCGCGCACTCGGCCGCGGCGTGGTGCTCGCGGGCGCCGCGTTCGTGCCGTTCCTGGTGCTCACGCTCGCGTACAACCGCGCCATCACCGGGAGCATCACGCAATTCCCCTTCACGGCCAAGGAACCGCTCGACACGTTCGGCTTCGGCGTCCGCCGGCTGTTGCCGGGTACCCGGGTGACGCACTTCGACGCGGAGGAGGCCGTGCGTGGCGAGCTGCGCAACGCGTTGTCCTTCCCGCAGTTCCTCGTGGGCGCGTGGCTCGGCGTCGTGGTGGCGATCGTCGGCCTGTGGATGCGACGCCGCCAGCGTTCGACCTGGGCACTGCTCGCGGTGCTCACCGCGTTCCCGGTGGGTTACTTCGTGTTCTGGGGCATCCGCCTGTCGAGCTCATACGCGTTCCTGTCGGCACCGCTGTACTTCATCCCCGCGTACGTCCCGTGCTGCATCCTGATCGCCACGGTGATCCAAGCACTGTGGCGACACCGTCGCGTCGGCGCCGCGTTGCTGTGCGCGGCGCTGCTCGTGGTCACGCTGCCGTTCCTCTATTCGCGGCTGCACTCGAACCGCGCGGTGAGCCTGGCGCAGGGGCCGTGGCGCAACGCGGGCGAGAGCATCACGCAGAGCTCGCTCGTGTTCGTGGCGTTCGCGCCGCACTACCTCATGCATCTCAACCCGTTCTCGCGCAACACGCCTGAGCTCGACGGCGCCGTGCTTTACGCGGCCGACCAGCCGGTGAACATGCTCGACGTAATCCGCGCCCACCCCGAGCGTCGGCCGCTGCTCGAGCTGACCAGCAATCCCGAGCTGGGCGACGCGTTCCATCACCCGTACCCGGGCGTCCCCACGGTCAGCCTCATCCCGATGTCGGTGCTGCACGGGCGGCAATTCACCTTGCACGTGCGCTACACGGCCACCACCGCCGGCCCGATCGTGGCACGACTGCACATGGGCGACGTCAACACCGACCGCACGCTCACCGATGCGGCAACGCCCGGCGTCACCTACGAGACGGAGTGGCGCGTCGGCGACGCCAACGTCGGCGCACCCCGCGACGGCGTGATCCCGCTCGCCACGACGAGCGGCACGTTCTCCGTGCAGATCGCGGCGCCGGCCGCAGCGGCGGTCACGCGCCCGTTCCGCGTGGTACATCTCGAACAGCAGTTCGCGTACCAAACGGTCGGCGACACCACCGAGCTGTTGAACCCACCGCGTCAATACACGGTGAAGTACCCAAAGGGGAAGCGCTTGGCGGTGGAGACCCCGACCCTGCCGGGCTACACCATCGACCTCGTCGGCACGTCGTGACTCAGGCGGGACCGCGCTGGTGCAGCGCCTCGCGCGCCAGCACTTCCAGCGTGCCGCGTGCCGTGGCTTCCCACGTGAGCGTCTGCGCGTGCGCGAGCGCACGTGCCGACATGCGCGCCCGCTCGTTGGGGTCGCGCAGCATCACGTCGAGCGCGGCAGCGATCTCATCGCGGCCGGTGCCCAGCAGGCCGGTCACACCCTCGACCACTGCGTCGACGAAGCCGGGCACGCGGGTGACGACCGATGGCGTGCCGCACGCGGCGGCTTCGGTGACCGTCATCCCCCAGCCTTCGCGTGACGACGTCATCGCGTGCACCCACGCGCGTCGGTAGAGGTCGACCTTCTCCTGTTCGGTGATGCGGCCCGGCAACGAGATCCAGTCGCCCGCATCGAGCGCGCGAATCTGGGCTTGGAGCGCCTCGCGGCAGTAACCCTCCCCTGCGATGACAGCCTGCAGCTCGGGATGCTGCGGCTTCACCGCGACGAGCGCCTCGATCAAGAGGTCGAAGCGCTTCACCGGCACGAGCCGGCCCACGGCGACGACGAGCGGCGTGGGCGACTTCTCCCCGCCCGGCGTGTACTCCGGATCGATCCCCGGCGGCACCACCGAGATCAACTGATCGTGGAACTTGAGATCGTGCACCAGCTCCTGGCGGCTCGACTCCGACAGCGTGACGATCGGCGTGCCACGGTAGAGCGGCGGCGCGAATCGCGACTCGAGGAAGTTGCCGAACGCAGCCAACCGCGGCGGCAGGGTCATCTTCCACATCTCGGCGTGCACGTGGTGCAACCACACGACGTGCGGCTTGGTCGACCAGAGCGGGCTGAAGAACGGCATGCCGTTCCAGATCTCGACGAGGCCGTCACAGTCGCCGTGCCATCCCATCACCTCGCTGAAGGCGGCGCGCGGGAACACGAGGTAACGGCCACCCTTGCGGACGACTCGATAGCCGTCGCGCCGACTCACTGTCGGGTGGTTGGCCGCGTACGAGGTGCGCATCGTCACTTCGATGCCGGCTTCGGCCCACAGCGCGGCGATGTTCGCGGCGTGCAGCTCCGAGCCGCCCGCCTCGGGGTCGTCGAGGTCGCGCCAGGCAAGGATGCTCACCCGTTCGAGCCCGGCCTCGCCAGCCAGATCGCCGAGCTTGGCGATCTCCTGCCGGTGGTCGGCTCGCGGCGTCGAAACGGCGTCGTTCGCGTCGGCGTTGCCACTCGCGACTGAGCGGCGCTTCGCCGCGCGCGGAGGCTTGCCCGACCGGAACATGACCGCGGAACTCTAGGGCGCGAGACGAGATGGTCGTGAGGCGTCCACCTACACTGCCCCCATGCCGCGGCTCACCGGCGAGCGCCCGCTGAGAGGCGCGACGCCCGATTCTCTCCTCGCGTTCCATGCGGCGGGCTACCGAGAGATCGGGAAGCGCCTCGGATCCGGCACGGTGCTCGACGTGGGTTGCGGCGTGGGCACTGGCACGCAGGAGCTCGCCGCGCCCGACCGCTTGTTGGTCGGCATCGACTACTCGGCCCAGACGGCGATCGACGCGGCGCACGACGTCGGCGGCGACGGCGTGCGCTTCGCGGCGATGGACGGCGCGCGTCTCGGCGCCCGCGACCGCTCGATTGATTTCGTGTGCTCGTCGCACATCATCGAGCACTTCACGTCGCCGATCCGTCACGTGGCCGAACTCGCACGGGTGGCCACGGTCGACGGCACCGCCTTCGTGATCACGCCCAATCGCCCAGCCGACTTCGAGAACCCGTTCCACGTGTACACGTTCGTGGCCGACGAGCTCACGTCGATGCTGCGCCTCTTCTTCGACGACGTCGAGATCCACGGGCTCGAAGGATCACCCGAGTTGCACGCCGACTTCGCCAAGCGCCGCGCGAGCGGCGAGAAGCTCGTGAAGCTCGACCCGTTCCGCTTGCGCCAGAAGGTGCCGCGCAGCTGGTATGTGTACGGCTACACGCGGCTGCTGCCCATCGTCTACCGCGCGCTCGGCCCCGAGACCACGGGCATCGGGTCGGGCATCGACGCCTCGCACTTCTTCCTCAGCGACACGATCACACCGGAGACCCCGGGCTTGTTCGCCATCGCGCGCGCGCCGCGTCGCTGACCGCCGCGCCGCAGCTCGATCCGCGCGTCAGCTCGACGACGTGGCGACGTCTTCGGCGTCGGCCTCTTCGTGGTACTCCTGCTCGACGTTCACGTTCCACACATCGTGGTGCGCACCGAAGATGTTCTCGACCGACAGCATCGCGGTGTACATCGAGTGGTCCTGGTTGTTGTAGCGGTGCATGCCGTTGCGACCCACCGGGTACACGTTGGGCGTGTTCGCCTCGAGCCACTTCCGCAGGGTGTCCACGTTGGCCTTGTAGTGCGCGTCGTAAAAGGGATACGCCTTCGGCGTGCGCACCACATACCCGGCTTCGACGCGTGAGCCGTCGATCAGGCCGATCTGCGTGAGCTCACGCGCGCCGGTTTCGATGAGCTCGTCGTCGGGCTTGTTCCACCACTCGTCGTCTTCGTTCACGAAGAGCTCGAGGCCGAGGCAGTTGCGCCCGTCCTTCACCAGGTAGGGCGACCACGCGCTGAAGTTCTGCACGCGGCCGACCTTCACGTTGGCGTCGTTGATGTAGATCCAGTTGTCGGGGAAGCTGAACTCCTCCGGCACCACGAGCCCGACGGTGATGTGGGCGCGGTAGCGCAGATCGTCGGCGGCCTTGATCACCTCGTCCGGCGCCGGCGGGTCCATCGCCTTCACCAGCGCGCTGATCGGCATCGACGAGATCACGTCGGTGGCCTCGTAGCGGTTGGTGGTGCCGTTGGCGTCGGTGACCACGGCGGTCGCCTTGCCGTCGGCGTGCTCGATCTTCACCACCTTCGACTCGAAGACGACCTTCGAGCCCTTCTCCTCGACGAGCTCGGTGGCCTTCTCCCACATCTGACCGGGGCCGTACTTCGGGTAATTGAACTCGTCGATGAGGCTGGTGATCTGCTTGCCCTTCGAGCGGCGCGCCTTCACCGACTTGGGCGTGAGCGCGTCGACCACCGCGCGCCAGATCGAGAGGTCCTTGATGCGCTGCGCGCCCCAGTCGGACTGGATCTCGGTGCAGGGCACGCCCCACACCTTCTCGCTCTGCGTCTTGAAGAAGTGCGTGTACAAGCGCCAGCCGAAGCGCGACACCACGAATCCTTCGAGCGTGCTCTGGTCCTTCGGCGGCTTGATGCGCGCCCACACGTACGAAGCCATGCAGCGCACGGCCTCGAGCGGCCCGAGGTTCCTGAGCGCGTTCTTCGCGTTGATCGGGTAGTCGTAGAACTTGTTGCGGTAGTAGATGCGGCTCACGCGCGGGCGACGGAGGAACTCGTCCTTGCCCAGGATCTCGAACCACAGGTCGTCGACCGGCTTCACCTTGGTGAAGAAGCGGTGACCGCCGATGTCGAAGCGCCAGCCGTCTCGCACCGCGGTCTTGGAGATGCCGCCGACGACGTCGTCGGCTTCGAGGATGGTCGACGCGACGCCCTGCTTGGAGAGCATGTAGGCAGCGGTGAGCCCGGCGGGTCCGGCGCCGATGACGACGACGTCGTGCGCGCCTGCGTCGTTGGTCGCGCCAGACGCGCTGGACGATGTGGCAGTGGTGTCGGTCACGAGGAGGTCGCTCCGGTGCGGCTCGGGATCTCGATGGTCGGGCGACGCCGGCTCCAGGTGCCCCTCGGCGTTCGCGCCGGGTGATTGTACGGCTCCGACCGCCGTATTCCAGGCTTCGCGACCTCAGGGCGCCGAGAGCCCGCGGGCTACCAGATGTGACGTTCGCCGGCCAGGACGACCGCTTCGGCCAGGCTGACCCCTCGCCCGAAGCGCTTCTTCCTGTACGGCACGAGGACCACGAGCGTCTGACCGCCGCGGTGCTCCATCGCCATGCGGATCGCCTCGCCGTCCTCGAGCACCACGTTGGCGGTGATCGCCGCGCATTTCAGCACGTCGGCGTCGGCGCGTATGGCGTTGAGGAGTGCTTCCACCTGCACCTCGCTCGGCGGCTCTCGACGGTCGGAGTCGTCCGAGGCGCTGATCACGTGGCCGCGATCCTCGATGTCGAGGGTCGCGGCGAAGGGGAAGAAGCTGCCGTGGCGCTCGAGCATCTCCGTCGCGAACGGCATCGCCGCGGACGCGAGGTAGTCGAACTCGTTCTGCACCTGAGGCGAGACCTGCTCACGCCACGCTTCCACCGCGATGAGTCTGCCTGATGAGATCGTCAGTCGCACCCGGCGGCGTCGCGGTGCGTCAAGCTCTGCGTGAGGCGCATCGTGTTGACCGTGTCGATCACCATCGAGCGGACAGCCGTGAGATGGTCGAGACGAGATCTTCGATGTCGACGGGTGTACTCGTGTCGACGCGGATCACCGGCCAACCGCCGTCGATCGGCAACGTGTACTCCTCGGACCAGAGCTCGGCATCGTCAAGGCGTTCCACATCGGGATGCGACGCGTGGCGTTGAGGGATCCTCTCAACGAAGCGGTCGCGCGCCAACTCCGGGTCGACCGCGCAGAACACTTCGACGATCGCGCCATCGAGCCCATCGAGGTCGTGCAGTGCAAAGGTGCGCCGCCATGCGTTCTCGAGCACTCCCCGGCCGTTCTCCTTCGCGAGCGCCATGACCGTCCCGATCGCTGCGACGCCGAGACTCTTCGACGCGTCGACACCCGATCCGCCGAGCGCGTCGTGCAGCGCTTCCTTCACCGTGTCCTTGGCGAACAGCGGAAGGCCGAGGCGCGCGGCAAGTGGACGCGCGAGCGTGGTCTTGCCGCTCCCGGGAGGGCCCGACACGATCACGTAGTCGGGAACGGTCATGCGGGCTTCAAAAGGTGGCGACGCTGCGCGCACGCGCGCAGAATCGCTGCCTGTTGCAACGGTCAGTCGTCCTCGGTGTCGACGATCAACACGCTGCAGGGGGCGTGGTGCGACACCGTGTTGGGCACGCTGCCGAGCAGGCGGCGCCCGCCCTTCATGCCGCGGTTGCCGACCACGATGAGATCGGCCTGCAGGTGCGCGGCGAGATCGCAGAGCACGTCGGCCGGCGCGCCAAAGCGCGCGTGCGTCTCGATGGTGAGCCCGGGACGCGCTGCGCTCGTGGCCGCGACGCTGAGTGACCCTTCGAGGGTCTGTCGCGCATCCTCTTCCCATTCGAGCTCGGCACCGACCGGCGCGGCCACCGCGACTTCGGCGCTCGCGATCGCACTCGCCGCCATGGGCTTCTGCACGCTGACGATGTGGAGGACAGCGCCTTCGTTCGCCGCCGCCAGATCGGCAGCTTCGACCACGGCACGCGACGACCGCTCCGTGCCATCCGTGCCGACCACGATGCTCTTGAACATCCCACGCCTCTCGCCAACGAATGTGCGCGTCGACGCTAGCTGCGCCTGCTCGTCGTGCGGAGCACTGCCCGGATCTCGCTGACGCGATACGGGATTCCTTCCGGAATCGTGACCGTACCGAGGTCGTACTCGCCGAGGTCGCGGCCGAACAGCATGAGTCGTGCAGTGCCATGCCACACGACGTACCGCGTGACCCGGAACTCGCCGCGCCGCAGGTATGCGACCCGCGCCGTTGCGTCGGGATCATCGGCGATCAGCGTCGTGCCGTCGCCGAACGACCAGGCATAACCGATCGGCACGGCGGTCACGTCGACGTCGTACCCGTGCAGCGTGACGGCCGCGGTTGCCGGCCGCAACGCATGGCTCGAGAAGTCGGTGCCGAGCCGCGTGATCCCGGGCCAGTCGCGCGTGCCCGGTGGGCTCGCGCGCACGATCGCACGCGGCAACGGCGTCTGCTCCCACACCTCCGCGGCGGTGGGCGCAATCGGCGGGGCCACCGCGCTCGGACCACCGCATCGACGCCGCCCGATGTGGATCTCCCCGGTGCCGACCGCAATGCCGAGGTCGAGGAGGACAGGGCCGACGACCGTCGTGCCGGGCGGCAACGCAACGACAGAGCGCACGACCACGACACCGCCGGGCCCACCCACGAAGCGAACGGGGTCGAACGGATCGAACGGCACCGTCAGCTCGGGCGGAAGTGGCCCGCCCGGCACCACGCAGTACCAAGGCTCGGGGGAGGTGACCCATCGGTACGGCGACTCGATCGACGGGCTGCTGGCCGGCAACCCGCCGCCGGGAAACGTGCCAGCACCCATGTCGGCCGCAGTCGCACGCACGTAGCCGGGTCCGAGCTCCCCGCCGGTGGTCTGCGCGACCGTCACGGGAGCCGCACTGCCCCAGCACACGAACGCGAGCGCGGCCGCAACCACGGCGCGCTTCACGACGGCCGCCGCGGCGAAGCGGTCGCGGCCACCGCGACCTCGAGCTCACGATCGGCGACGAGCCGCAGGAGCGTGAGGCCGACGACGCCGCGCACGGTGACGGTCACCGACCGCACGTCGGCAGAGATCTCGACCGAACGCATCGCTGCCGCGTCGAGTTGCCCACGCAGGCTCGCGCGCGCCCGAGCTTCCGCCAGACCAGGCACGAGCTCGACCGCGGCGGAGCTGCGATACCGGTCTTCGTCGATGGCGGAAGCTCCTCTGAGCGCCGCGGCATCCGCCGCCGCCGCCAACGCCCGACGAGCAGAGAACGAGCGCCAGAGGTCGACGCTGATGCCACCGACTGCGAACAGCATCACGCAGCAGCCGAGCAACCAGAGCGTGATGGTGCCCCGCTCGTGTCCGCGCCGCATCACGGGGCTCCGACGTAGACGTCGACCGGTTGGCGGTGGCGCGCCGTCCAGGTCCACTCGCCCAGGTCACCGACGCCGAACAAGTGCACCGCAGGCATGCGCACCGTGACCCGCGCTTCGAGGTCGCTCCCAGGATCGAGCGGCGCACCCGACACACACGCCACGGCGACGGCGAGATCACCGGCTCGCAAACCCAAGTTGGATGCCATGACCGCCGCGACCCGATCGGCGGCCGCGGTGTCGCACACCCCTTCGGTCGCGATCGTGCGAGCGACCTCTCGTGCGACTGCGCGCGCGGTGGTCTGGCGCTCCGACCACGTGGGTAGCGTGAGCACGACGAGCGCAACCGGTACCAGCAACACGCCGACGCCCAAGACCAGCTCGGTGGCCACGAAACCCGCCGCCGAACGAGCTGGGATCGCGATGCGCGCTCGAGGCGGGTTACTCATCGGTCGCGTTCCTTCACCGCAGAGCCGGTCAACGTGAACGACCAATCCGGGATCACTCCCAACCAACTCGGGAGACGCACGTCGGCGCGCGCGGTCATCGCGTCGTCGCGCTCGTTGCACGTGATCGACACGCCTGATCGGATCCGACGACCAACGAGGTGCTGGAGCACGTCGCGTGCACGCGCCGCGCACTCCGACGCCGACGCGTCGATGGGC
>JBEVLJ010000050.1:0-2781 GCA_040509195.1 Acidimicrobiia bacterium | reverse complement strand
CCCACCGAGTACTGCCTCGACGTGAACGCGCACGCGCTCGCTCGCTATGCGGCGCTGTGTCAGGAAGCCGGCATCGTGCCGATCGTGGAGCCCGAGATCCTGATGGACGGCGATCACACGATCGACGAGTCGTTCGCGGTCACCACGCGCGTGCTGCGCGAGGTGTTCCGTCAGCTCGCCGCGCAGGGCGTGATCCTCGAGGGGATGATCCTCAAGCCCAACATGGTGCTGTCGGGTTACGACTGCGCGACGCAGGCGTCGGTCGAGGAAGTGGCCGAGCACACGGTGCGCGCCTTCAAGCTCACGGTGCCCGCGGCGGTGCCCGGGATCATGTTCCTCTCCGGTGGTCAGAGCGACGAGCTCGCCACTGCCCACCTCGACGCCATGAACCGCATCGGCGACCTCCCGTGGGCGCTCAGCTTCTCGTACGGCCGTGCGTTGCAGGCCCCGGCGCTGAAAGCGTGGAGCGGCGAGGCCAGCCAGGTGAGCGCCGGGCAGGCCGCCTACCTGAAGCGGGCCCGCCTCAACGGTGCGGCCGCCAAGGGTGAGTACACCGCTGCGATGGAGTCGGCGAGCTGACTCTTGCGAGATCCCGCCGCCCGTGCGGCGGTCGGGAACTCACAGGAACGGTTCAGGAAGGTCCGGGGTACTGTGTGCCTCGTGCCTGAACGACGCATCGACTCCGCCCACAGCACCTGGATCTTCGACGAGGAATCGGCGAGATTCGCGCGCCTTCCGCGTGGCGTGGACCCGTCGTCGCTGTCGATGGACGGCGAGTGGCGCGACTACTTCGGGCTCGAGATCGAGACCACCGGCGCGTTCACCGTCGCCCTGAACCCTGAGCACACGAAGTTGCTGCGGGCGTGGCGCGACGACCCTGAGCCGACTGCCGAACTCGAGCTCACGCCCGACGCATTTCGGGAGTGAATCGAGCCCGTCTCGGGTCGAACACGCGTACGATTCATCCGTGACCGACCCGTCCACGCTGTTCGACGATCCGCACGCGCACGCCAGCGACGAACCCTCGCCCACGCGCCGTGCGGCGCTCACCGCCGAAGCGCTCGTCGCTGGGCTCAACCCGGTGCAACACGAAGCCGTCACCGCGCCCGACGGCCCGATCCTCGTGGTCGCGGGCGCCGGGAGTGGCAAGACGCGTGTGCTCACGCACCGCATCGCGTACCTCGTCGCGGAGAAGCGAGTGTCGCCGTTCGGGTTGCTCGCGATCACGTTCACCAACAAGGCCGCGGGCGAGATGAAAGAGCGTGTCGCGCAGCTCGTCGGGCCGGTCGCGCACAAGATGTGGGTGAGCACGTTCCACGCCGCGTGCGCGCGCATCCTGCGCCGCGACGCGCCGGTGATGGGATACCGCTCGTCGTTCTCGATCTACGACCAGGCCGACGCGGTGCGTCTCGTCGAATACGTGCGGCGCGACCTCAACCTCGATCCGAAGCGGTTCCCGCCTCGCCGACTCCACGCGTCGATCTCGGCGATGAAGAACGAGCTCGTCACTGCGGAGATGGCCGTCGAACGTGCCTACACACCACCCGAGCAGCGCATCGCGCAGGTGTACCTCGAGTACCAGCGCCGGCTGCTCGAGGCGTCGGCGCTCGACTTCGACGATCTGCTCACGCAGACAGTGCGCCTGTTCCAGGAGCATCCCGAAGTGCTGGCGCGCTGGCGTGGCCGCTTCAACCAGACCCTGGTCGACGAGTTCCAGGACACCAACGTCGCCCAGTGGGAGCTCGTGCGCATGCTCACCGAAGAGCACCGCAACGTGATGGTCGTCGGCGACACCGATCAATCCATCTACAAGTTCCGCGGGGCTGACTTCCGGAACTTGGTGAGGTTCGAAGAGGTGTTCCCCGACGCGACGGTGTTCGTGCTCGAGCAGAACTACCGGTCGAGCCAACACATCCTCGACGCCGCCAACGCGGTGATCGCCAACAACGCGGCGCGGCGACCGAAGCACCTCTGGACCGAGCAAGTCGGCGGAGAGCTGATCACCCGCTACCACGCCGAAGACGAGCACGACGAGGCCTCGTACATCGTCAACGAAACACTGCGCTTGGTCGACAGCGAAGGCGCGCGCTACAGCGACGTCGCCGTCTTCTACCGCACCAACGCACAGAGCCGCGTGATCGAAGAGCAGCTCGTGCGTGCGGGTGTGGCGTACCGGGTGGTCGGCGGTGTGAAGTTCTACGACCGCCGCGAAGTGAAGGACATCCTCGCCTACTTGCGCGCGTTGGTGAACCCCGACGACGAGGTGAGCTGGCGACGCGCCGTCAACACCCCGAAGCGCGGCGTGGGCGACACGTCGGTGAACCGGGTGTCGGCGTACGCGCAGGGCGCGCACCTCACGTTCCGCGACGCGCTGGCGCGCGCGACCGACGCGGGTGTGAACGGCAAGGCGCTCGGTGGGATTCGCGACCTGCTCGAGCTGATGACGGGCTTCGAGACCGCGGCCGCCGAAGGCATCGGTCACACGGTCGAGGTGATGCTCGAGCACACCGGGTATCTCGCCGAGCTCGAAGCGGAGCGATCGATCGAAGCACGCGGACGCATCGAGAACCTGCAGGAATTCGTCGGCGTGTGCCGCGAGTTCGACGAAGCACTCGATGCGGGCGACGTGTCGGGGCTGCCCGGCATTGCCGGCGTCGGCACCGCGAACGAGACCGGCGACGTCACGATCCCGTCGGGGTTGGCGCGCATCGAGGCGTTCCTCGAAGCCATCTCGCTCGTCACCGACATGGACGAGAGCGGCGAGGAGCAGAGCGCGGTCAC
>JBEVLJ010000049.1:0-4582 GCA_040509195.1 Acidimicrobiia bacterium | reverse complement strand
GGGCCCGTCCTTCCGGGGGCGGGCCCGTCCGCGTGGTGCCACTAAACTGCCGTCAACGTGACTCCAGTCGCGTGCTTCTTCCTTTCCCTGGTCGTTCCTCCGCAGCACTCGAGTGCGCGTGAGCCGTTGGCAGGTGTGCGCTGATGCCGGGAACCGTGGTGCTCGGCTGTCACTGGGGTGACGAGGGCAAGGGCCAGCTCACCGACTACCTGGCCAAAGACAGCGAGCTCGTCGTTCGCTACCAAGGCGGCCACAACGCGGGCCACACGCTCGTGGTGAACGACGAGGTGTTCAAGCTCCAACTCGTGCCGAGTGGTGTGCTCTACCCCCACGTCACGCCGGTCATCGGCAACGGCGTGGTCGTCGACCCCACCGTGCTGCTCGCCGAGCTCGACACCCTCGAACGCGCGGGCATCGACACCTCCCGCCTCAAGCTCGCGGGCAACGCGCACCTGATCATGCCGTACCACCAAGAGCTCGACCGCGTCACCGAGCGTTACCTCGGCAAGAACGCGCTCGGCACCACGAAGCGCGGCATCGGCCCCGCGTACGCCGACAAGGCCGCGCGTGTCGGCCTACGCGTGCAAGACCTGCTCGACCCGAAGATCTTCCGCGCGAAGCTCGACCTCGCGCTGCGCGAGAAGAACGCGCTGCTCGCCAAGGTCTACAACCGTCTGCCGATGTCGGCCGACGAGATCTGCGAGAAGTTCCTGTCGTTGGTGCCGCGCCTCGAGCCGATGATCGCCGACACCGTGCACCTCGTGCACGAGGCACTCGGCTCGGGACAGCGAGTGCTGTTCGAGAGCGCGCAGGCGACGTTCCTCGATCTCGACCACGGCACCTATCCCTACGTCACGTCGAGCAACCCCGTCGCGGGCGAAGTGTGCGCGGGTGCGGGAGTGGGTCCGCGCGACGTCGAGACCGTGCTCGGCATCGTGAAGGCGTACACGAGTCGCGTCGGCGCCGGGCCGTTCCCGAGCGAGTTCGCCGAAAGCGACCCGCTGCTCGACCTCATCGTGGAGCGTGGTCACGAGTACGGCACCAACACCAAGCGTCGTCGGCGCGTGGGTTGGCTCGACGCGGTGATGATGCGCCACGCGGTGAAGATCAACAGCTGCAGCGAGCTCGCGATGACCGGCCTCGCCGTGCTGTCGGTGCTCGACGAGGTGAAGGTGTGCGTCGGCTACGTCGGCGAAGACGGAACGAAGTACGACCACGTGCCGTACCACCAGTCGGTGCTGCACAAGGTCAAGCCGATCTTCGAGACGTTTCCCGGCTGGAACACCGAGGTGGGCGATGCCCGTTCGATGGACGACCTCCCGCCCAACGCGCGCTCGTTCGTGCGCTTCGTCGAAGAGTTCGCCGGCGTTCCCTTCGCGTTCGTGACCGTCGGTCGCGCGCGCGAGCAGATCATCGTCCCCGGTGTCTGACCGCTCGGTGCCTGGGGGAATGCGGGCCCTCGTCGTCGGGTCCGGCGGTCGCGAGCACGCGATCGTGTGGGCGTTGCAACGGTCGTCGATGTTCGCCGACGTGCACGCCGCGCCCGGCAATGCTGGCATCGCGCAGACCGCCACCTGTCACGCGCTCGACCCCAACGACCCGGCGGCCGTGGCGGCGCTCGCCCGGGAGCTCGCCGTCGACCTCGTGGTACCGGCGGCCGATCGTCAGCTGGCCAACGGCGTGGGCAACGCCGTGCGCGCGCTCGGCATCCCTGCGTTCGGCCCGAACGCCGACGGCGCGCACCTCGAGGGGTCGAAGGCGTGGATGAAGGAAGTGGCGCGCGACGCCGGCATCCCGACTGCGCGTCATGCCACGTTCGGAGCTGACCGCGAAGAGGAAGCGCTCGCGTACCTGTCGGACATGCCTGGCCTCTACGTGGTGAAGACCGACGGGCTCGCCGAAGGCAAGGGCGTGCTCGTCACCGAGGATCTCAGTGATGCGCGCGACGCGGTGCGTGCGTATCTGTCGGGCGCCGCGTTCGGCGACGCCGGTCGCACACTCGTGATCGAAGAGGGGATGACCGGCCCCGAGCTCTCGCTGCTCGCGGTGTGCAACGGCGATCCCGACGGTGCGCGTCCGCTCGCGCCGTCGCAAGACTTCAAGCGCATCGGCGACGACGACACCGGCCTCAACACCGGCGGCATGGGCGCGTACTCACCGGTGCCGATCGCCGACGGTCAGGTCGACGACATCGTCGATCGGTTCGTCACGCCCACGCTGCGCCACCTCTCGAAGCAGGGCATCGACTACCGCGGCGTGCTCTACGCAGGCCTGATGTTCACTCCTCGCGGCGTCAAGCTCGTGGAGTACAACGTGCGCTTCGGCGATCCCGAGGCACAGGTGGTGCTGCCGCGCCTGCGCACCGATGCCGGTGAGCTCCTGTACGCGGCGGCCACGGGCGCGCCGCTGCCCGAGCTGGAATTCGACGACGGCGCGGCCGTCACCGTGGTGATGGCCACGGAGAACTACCCCACGTCGCCGTATCGCACCGGCGACGTCATCACGGGCATCGACCAGGCCGAGGCGCTCGACGACGTGACCGTGTTCCACGCGGGGACCGCGCAATCGAGCGACGGCGAGCTCGTCGCCTCAGGCGGCCGCGTCCTCGACGTCACCGCCATGGGCGCGACCATCGACGCGGCCCGCGCCCGCGCCTACGAAGCCGTCGATCTCATCTCCTGGCCCGGGGCGCAACATCGCCGCGACATTGCTCAGAACCCGTCGTGACCCGCTTCAAATCCTTCGCCGGGTGCGCACGCCGGCCAGCACGAGCGCGCACGGGATGCAGCGCAGCGGGTCCTTGTCCTTCACCGGGGGCACGAGGCACTGCGCGCACCACGTCTGCCCGCACTCGGCGCAGTGGCCGACAGCATGTTCTGTCCAGTGTTTCGTGCAGTTCGACACGCAGTCGCACCTCCTCCCAATGCAGGTTCGCCTCGTACAGTGTTCGGCAGGAGGGAGTCCTCGCTTGATAGAGCGCTACGCACCACCTGAAATTGCTGGTCTCTTCACCGACGAGGCCCGCTTCGCCGACTGGCTCGAGGTAGAGATCCTCGCGACCGAGGCGTGGGCCAAGCTGGGCGTGGTGCCCGCGGAAGACGCCGTCGCGGTGCGCGAGCGTGCCGGCTTCGACGTTGCCGCCATCCGCGAACGAGAAAAGGTCACCGACCACGAGACGGCCGCATTCGTCGACGTGGTGCAGGAGCGCATCGGTGGTACCGCGGCGAAATGGGTGCATTACGGGCTCACCTCGTACGACGTCGCCGACACCGCGATGTCACTCGCGTTGGTGCGCGCCTGCGACCTCATCTTGGGCGCGCTCGACGAGCTCGAAGCCGCGGTCGTGCTCCGAGCGAAGGAGCACCGCGACACTCCGATGGTCGGGCGCACCCACGGCATCCACGCCGAGCCCATCACCTTCGGCAGCAAGCTCGCGCTGTGGGCGCTGCAACTCCGCCGCGACCGCGTGCGCATCGAGCGCGCGCGCGAAGCCGTCGCCATCGGCAAGGTGTCGGGCGCGGTCGGTTCGTACTCCAACGTCGACCCTCGCGTCGAGGAGCACGTGTGCGCGCAGCTCGGGCTCAAGCCGGTGCCGTCCACGCAAGTGCTCGCACGCGACGCGCACGCCGAATTGCTCTACGCGTGCGCCGCGCTCGGCTCGTCGATCGAAGCGTTCGCGCTCGAAGTGCGCCACCTGCAGCGCACGGAGGTGAGCGAAGCGCAGGAGCCGTTCGCCGCCGGCGCGCAGAAGGGCTCGAGCGCGATGCCCCACAAGCGCAACCCGTGGCGCTCCGAGCAGCTGTGCGGTCTGTCGCGCGTGCTTCGGGGCAACCTCACGGCCGGCATGGAGAACGTCGCGCTCTGGCACGAGCGCGACATGTCGCACTCCTCGGTGGAGCGCATCGTGCTCACCGACTCACTCGTGCTCACGTACTACATGACCAAGCGCTTCACTGCGATCGCCGCCGGGCTCATCGTGCATGCCGACCGCATGATGGAGAACATCGAGTCGTCGTTCGGCCTCGTGTTCAGCGAAACGGTGTTGCTCGCGCTCGTCGAGGCAGGTCTTGCGCGCGACGACGCGTACCGCATCGTGCAACGCAACGCCACGCGCACGTGGGACGAGAAGCGTTCGTTCCGTGACGTGCTCGGCGAAGACGCCGAGGTCACCGCACAGCTGTCCGCCGATCGACTCGACGCGTGCTTCGACCTCGCGCACGCCACGCAACACGCGTCGCGTGCGGTCGACGCCCTGTGAACGAGATGTCCACGACGCGGGGGCCACGCTCATGAGTCACGTGTCGCTGCCTCACCACTCGTCGGGCAAGGTGCGTGAGCTCTACGAGGTCGGACACGACCGCATGCTCGTGGTCGCCTCCGACCGCATCTCCGTGTTCGACGTGGTCCTCGACGACACGATTCCCGACAAGGGTCGCGTGCTCACCGCGCTGTCCACCTTCTGGTTCGAGCACACGCGTCACGTCGCGCCCAATCACCTCGTGTCGTCGGACCCCACCGACTTCCCCGAGACGGCCGGCGCCGAGGTCGCAGGTCGAGCGATGCTGGTGAAAGCCGCCCGACC
>JBEVLJ010000048.1:0-4635 GCA_040509195.1 Acidimicrobiia bacterium | reverse complement strand
ACGCAAACGTCGGTCAACTCGCAGAACGTCGCTCAAGAGCTCGACTGACAGCGTTGACGATGTCACTGTCAGACGACGCGGACGTGAATCGCAGCACCGTGTAGCCGAGGAGCTCGAGCTCGTTGCCTCGGGCTCGGTCGGCGTCGAACGCATGACGCGTGCCGTGGAACGCCCAGCCGTCGTACTCGATCACGACGCGCGGTTCGGGATATGCGAAGTCGACGCGAACGGTGCGCGAGCCGATCTTGATCTTGTGTTGGGGGATCGGTCGCGGAAGCCCGGCTCGCACGAGGAGCCGGAGAAGTCGTGCTTCCGGGGCGCTCTCGCCGAGATCTCGCTCGGTGGTCCGTGCGTTGAGGATCGATCGCGTGATGGTGCTCCGACGCCGACCGCGCGCCGAGAGGTCACGCGCGACGCGTCGGTACGCCGTCAGGGTCGTGAGCTTTCGACGCACCGCGTCGTCGACGATCGGTCCGAGCTCTGCAGGGCTGAGCATCGAGCTGAGATCGGCGAGTGTGCGTGCTACGGACGTGACGGGGATTCCGGCGACCGCCGAACGGTGGCCCGGGATATCGGCGTTGCTCTCGTGGACGAGCAGCCAGTCTGCGCCGGGCGCCGCTCGGGTGCGACGGTGACTTCGATCGTGTCACGGGCGAAACCATCGAGGCGCCACAACACAGCGGCGGATCGATGAGACGCACGCGCAGACGTGCCGCACGCGAGACACGCAGCAAGTACTTCCTGCTCCCATGTGTTGGGCGCTCCGGCGATTGCGTACACGCCACGTCGACGTCGGATGATCGTCCCTCGGGCGAGTGCGCGGTCGATCCGACGCGTGGTGATGCCGAGCTCGGCGAGTTGCGAGCGGGTGACCAAGCCGTGCTGGCGCGACGCAATCTGAGCAATCAGGTCAATCATGCGCGCGCATCATGAACGCCCCCTATGACACTGAACCCCGCCCCGGAGCCCTTCCGACTTTCTCCGAGTCGACCGACGAAAGTGTCGGTCAACTCCAAGAAAGTCCGTTGCGTGCCAGGTGTGTGGGTCGGTGGGTGGCGTGTGCGAAGCTCTGGGTCGTACTGATTTCGGCGATGAGGTGGGAATGAAGATCGGAGTGCTGGGAGGCACGGGGCCGCTGGGGCAGGGGTTGGCCGTGCGCTTCGCCGACCAGGGCCACGACGTGGTGCTCGGGTCACGTGATGCAGCGAAGTCGGAGGTGATCGTCTCCGAACTGCAGGAGCAGTGGGGGAGTCGGCTCGACACCCTCACACCAGGGGCCAACGCCGACGCCGCGGCGACCGACATGGTCGTCCTCGCCACGGTGTGGGACGCCGCAGTGGCGACGGCCACCGACCTCGCCGATCAGCTCGACGGCCGCATCGTGATCTGCGTCGCCAACGGGCTCACGAAGGTCGGGAAGCAGTTTTCGCCGGTGCTGCCGCCTGAGGGGTCGATCGCCGCTGCGGTCCAGGCTGCCGCCCCCGGCGCACGTGTCATCGCTGCGTTCCAGCACATCCCGGCGGCCGCACTGCGCGATCTCGACGGCGAGCTCGAAGGCGACGTGCTCGTCGCGGGCGACGACGACGACGCGCGCAATCTGGTGATCGACCTGGTCGACGACCTGGGTACGTTGCGGGGGCTCGATGTCGGCGGCCTCGTCAACGCGCAGGGCATCGAGACCTTCGCCGCCGCGATGCTCACCGTGAACCTGCGCTACAAGGGTGAGTCCACCCTGCACCTCGGCGGGGTTGGCGCACACAAATGACGGTGCAGCTCTTCGACACCGCGCGGCAAGCCATCGTGCCGTTCGACGTCGGACCGACGGTGAGCATGTACGTGTGCGGCATCACGCCGTACGACTCCACGCACCTCGGCCACGCCGCCACGTACCTCACCTACGACTTGCTCATCCGTCGCCTCGAGGAGCTCGGGCACGAGGTGCGCATGGTTCGCAACGTCACCGACGTCGACGACTCGATCCTGCCGAAGGCCCGCGAGCTCGGTGTGCCCTATCTCGAGCTCGCCAACAGCGAGCTCGCACGGTTCCGCGGCGACATGGAAGCGCTCGAGATGCGACCACCGCTGGCGGAGCCGCGCGCGACCGAGTCGATCGACGGCATGGTCGAGATGGTGTCGGAGCTGCTCGCGTCGGGGCACGCCTACACCGCGCTCGGCACCACGTATTTCGACGTGTCAACCTTCCCGCGCTTCGGTTCGTTGTCGCACTATTCGCGCGACGAGATGATCCAACTCGCCCGTCAGCGTGGTGGCAATCCCGACGACCCGCACCGACGCGACCCGCTCGACTTCGTTCTGTGGCAGCCGTCGCTCCCCGACGAGCCGGCATGGGACGCGCCGTTCGGTGCCGGCCGTCCGGGGTGGCACGTGGAATGCTCGGTCATGTCGCGCGCCACGCTCGGCACCACGATCGATCTTCACGGCGGCGGCACCGACCTGATCTTCCCGCACCACGAGTGCGAGATCGCGCAGAGCGAGAGTGCGAGTGGCGAACCGTTCTGCGGGCACTGGGTGCACTCCGCGATGGTGAGCTACGACGGCGAGAAGATGTCGAAGTCGCTCGGCAACCTCGTGTTCGTGAGCGACCTCTTGAAGCACGCCGATCCGCGTGCCATCCGGCTCGCGCTCATGCAGCACCACTACCGCGCCGGCTTCGAGTGGTTCGACACTGACCTCGACGACGGCACCGCATTGCTGCATCGACTCCTCGCGGCGGCCCAGTGCTCCGACGGCGCTGACCCGCGCCCGTACGCCGCACGCGTGCGCGCCGCGATCGACGACGACCTCGACGCGCCTCACGCGCTCGAAGCGCTCGACGACCTCGCCAGCGCGGTGCTCTCCGGCGGCGGCGACATCTCAGCGCCCGACGTGCTGCGCGAGCTCGGTGCGCTGCTCGGTCTCGACCTGTCGCGGCCTATTGCGTCGGGAGCCTGAACCGACGCGGGGTACCTTCTCCGCATGCCAGCTGACGACGAATTGGGTCAGATCACGCTCACGCTCCCGGACGGTTCCGCGCGCGAGGTAGAGCGTGGCACCACCGCCGGCGAGCTCGCAGCGTCGATCGGCGCCGGACTCGCGAAGGCCGCGCTCGCGGCACGGGTCGACGGCGACTGGTACGACCTCGATCGGCCCATCGATCACGACGCCACGGTCGCGATCATCACGCCGCCCTCCGACGACGGTCGGGAGGTGCTCCGGCACTCGACGGCGCACGTGATGGCGCAAGCCGTCGCCGACCTGTTCCCGGGTGCGCAGTACGCCATCGGTCCTGCGATCGATGACGGCTTCTACTACGACTTCATGCTCCCCGGCGGGCAGCACTTCTCCGACGACGATCTCTCGCGCATCGAGGCGCGCATGCGCGAGATCGTGAAGGCCGACGAGCCGTTCGTACGCGAGGAGCTCTCGCACGACGACGCGGTCGCGGTGTTCAAGGACCAGCCGTACAAGCTCGAGATCATCGACCGTGTCGATCCGACGGACTCGTCGGAAGTCGGCGAGGGCAACGTGATCTCGGTCTACCGCAATCCGCGTGACGCGAGCGCCGCGTATCCGGACACGGAGTTCGTCGACTTGTGTCGCGGCCCGCATGTGCCGTCAACCAAGAAGCTCGGCGCGTTCCAACTCACGAAGGTCGCGGGCGCGTACTGGCGCGGCGACGAGAAGCGTCCGATGCTGCAGCGCATCTACGGCACGGCGTGGGAATCGAAGGCCGCGCTCGAAGAACACCTGCAGCGCCTCGAAGAGGCCGAGAAGCGCGACCATCGCAAGCTCGGCGCGGAGCTCGACCTCTTCTCGTTCCCCGAGGAGATCGGCTCTGGCCTCGCGGTGTTCCATCCGAAGGGTGGAATCGTGCGCAAGGTCATGGAAGACCGTTCGCGCACCCGCCACGAGGAAGCGGGCTACGTGTTCGTGAACTCGCCGCACATCTCGAAGTCGAACCTCTTCGAGACGTCGGGGCACCTCGACTTCTTCGCCGACGGCATGTTCCCGCCGATGGAGCTCGACGGCGGCACCCAGTACTACCTCAAGCCGATGAACTGTCCGTTCCACATCCTCATCTACAAGTCGAGGATGCGCTCATATCGTGACCTTCCACTCCGCATGTTCGAGTTCGGCACGGTGTACCGCTACGAGAAGTCGGGCGTGGTGCACGGGCTGACGCGCGTACGTGGCCTCACACAGGACGACGCGCACATCTTCTGCACGCGCGAGCAGGCGGTCCCGGAGGTGAACGCCGCGCTCGACTTCGTGCTCGGCCTTCTTCGCGATTACGGCCTCGACGACTTCTACCTCGAGCTCTCGACCAAGCCCCCAGGCAAGGCCGTTGGCACCGACGAGGAATGGGAAGAGGCCACCGACGCGCTGCGTCGGGTGGGCGAAGCGGCGGGTCTCGAGCTCGTGCTCGACGAGGGCGGCGGAGCGTTCTACGGCCCGAAGATCTCGGTGCAGGCGCGCGACGCGATCGGTCGCACGTGGCAGCTGTCGACGATCCAGCTCGACTTCCAGGAGCCACAGCGCTTCGGCATGGAGTACATCGGCGCCGACAACGAGCGGCACCGCCCGATCATGATCCACCGCGCGCTCGTCGGGACGATCGAACGCTTCTTCGCGATC
>JBEVLJ010000047.1:0-7895 GCA_040509195.1 Acidimicrobiia bacterium | reverse complement strand
TCAACGGCAAGGTGTGAGGCAAGGTGCGCGTTGCCACCGGTGCCGACGACACCGCCCACGAGGCCGCCGCCCGTGCCGACGAGAAGATCGCGGCGCTGCTCGACGGCGTGGAGATCCGCAAGGTGATCATCGTTCCCGGCCGCATGGTGAACTTCGTCGTCGCCTGACCGGCATCGCTCGGATGACGGTCACCATTCACCGCGTGATCGCTCTCCCGTCATGCGCTCGAAACGTGGCCGCGGGAAGCTGAGGCCGACCGACATCCACCGCGACGCACGTGAGCCGCCGCATGGCGTACGACCCGACCGACATCGGCGCGAGCTTGATCGCACCGGTTCGCCCGCAGATGATCGTGCTGTTCGGCGCGACGGGCGACCTGGCGCGCCGCAAGCTGCTTCCCGGTCTCTTCCACCTCGCGCAGGCCGGGCTGCTTCCCGAGTACCGCATCCTCGGCACGTCGCTCGAAGACTTGGACGACGACGGATTCCGCGAGTTCGCGCGCGCCGCGCTCGACGAGTTCGCGCGTCACGGCGTGCCCGACGACGCGTGGGACGACTTCGCGAGTCGCCTCGCGTACCTCCCGCAGACGAGTGGTCCCGACGACCTCGCGAAGGCCGTCGACCAGTTGGAACGTGCGCTTGGCGCCGACGTGCACCGGTTGCACTACCTGAGCGTCCCACCCGCCGCGATGAGCGACGTGCTGCACATGCTCGGCGAAGCGGACCTCGCTGCCCGCGCGCGCATCATCACCGAGAAGCCGTTTGGCACCGACCTTGCGAGTGCGATCGGCCTGAACCACCGTCTCCACGAGTTCTTCGACGAGAGTCAGATCTTTCGCATCGACCACTTCCTCGGGAAGGAAGCGGCACTCAACATCCTCGCGTTCCGGTTCGCCAACGGCCTCTTCGAGCCGATCTGGAACCGTCAGCACATCGCGCACGTGCAGATCGACGTGCCGGAGACGTTGTCGATCGGCTCGCGCATGGGCTTCTACGAGAAGACCGGCGCGTACCGCGACATGGTCGTGAACCATCTCTTCCAGGTGCTCGCGTTCATGGCGATGGAGCCGCCGACCGAGCTCGCACCCGGACCGATCGGCGAAGAGAAGAACAAGGTGTTCCGGTCGTTGAGCCCGATCGAGCCGACGCAGGTGGTGCGCGGTCAGTACAACGGCTACCTCGACGAGCCCGGCGTGCGCCCGCACTCCGACACCGAGACCTTCATCGCACTGCGCTGTGAGATCGACAACTGGCGATGGGCGGGCGTGCCGTTCTACCTGCGCACGGGCAAGCGCATGGCCGAAGGTGCGCGCATCATCTCGATCGCGTTCCGCGAACCGCCGAAGAGCATGTTCCCATCGGGATCCGGCGTGGGCGCGCACGGGCCCGATCACCTCACGTTCGACCTTGCCGACGCGTCGAAGCTGTCGCTGTCGTTCTACGGGAAGCGACCGGGCCCGGGCATGACGCTCGACAAGCAGAGCTTGCAGTTCGCGTTGCACGAGACCGGCCGTACTGCCGACGTGCTCGAGGCATATGAGCGGTTGATCTACGACGCGATGTGCGGTGACCACACGTTGTTCAGCAGCGCTGACGGCATCGAGAGCCTGTGGGAACGGTCGGCACCGTTGCTGCGGAATCCGCCGCCGGTGCGGCCGTATGCGCCCGGGTCGTGGGGGCCGAACGCCATTCACCAGCTCATCGCTCCTGATGCATGGCGCCTCCCGTTCGAACGCGGTTGGCGAGCCAGCTGACTTCGAAAATCGCTGGTGGCGCGTCCCGCGAATCTGATCTGCTGGTGCCGCTTCGATCAGATGGTCGAACCTGCGACGAGAGGTGGTGCCACGTGAAGACAACTCCCCGGGTGGTCCTCGCGTCGCACGCCGCGCTCTCCTGAGAGACCGCCTTCGCGCGACGCACGGATTGCTCCGTTCTTCACGCGACTCGGAGGTCTTCTCGAGATGTCGGACCGGCAGCGCCGTCGCGCGCGCCAACGTCCACGTCGGAACGATTCGTTCCGCTGTGGCCACTGCAACCTCGACGTACCCCTCGATGCACCCGGCACTGCGCATCGCAACCACTGCCCGAACTGCTTGTGGAGTCGACATCTCGATGACGACGTCCCGGGCGATCGTGACGCCGAGTGTGGCTCCACGATGGAACCGATCGCGATCACAGCGCGGCGCGACGGCGAATGGCTGCTCGTGCACCGCTGCCTCGGGTGCGGTGTGCTCCACCTGAACCGCATCGCGGGTGACGACAGCCCGCTGCTGCTGGTGCAGCTCGCGGTGCGCCCACTCGGTCAGCCCCCGTTTCCACTCGATCGTCTGCGGGGGATCTGAAGTATCGTCCCCTTGCAGTTCCCACGATGGACGGGCATGCTTGACGGGCGCTCTCGTGCGGCGACTCGCACCTGCGCCTTCCCCGCATCACCTCCCCGGTCGTGTCGCGCGCCCGGAGGTCGGTGATGGAGGAGAGCGAATTCTGGGATCGTCAGTTCGACGAGCCCACGCTGCCGCGTGCGCGCGTCGAGCGGGGGCTGCCGCGCCCGGAGGTGCCCACGCGCCCACGCGCGCGGTACCAGCGGGAGCCTTCCGCATTCTTCGATGACGATCGGTGGGCCCGCGCGCGTGAGTGGTTGCACGATCGACGCAACGACCCGCGCGCCGGTGTTGCGGTGCTCGTGGCCATCGCGATCGTCGCCGGGTTCGTCTGGTATCGCATTGGGATCGGTGGTGAGGCGGGCGCGACACCAAGCGTGAAAACGAACGCCACCGCCTCGGGTGCGGCGACGCCCACCACCCGCGGATCGTCGGGTACCGGTGGGGCGACGTCGACGAGCGCGGCGGCGAACGCGCGGATCGCCGTGCACGTCGCGGGCGCGGTCGCGCACCCTGGTGTGGTGGAGCTGGCGAACGGTGCACGGGTGATCGACGCGGTGGAAGCGGTCGGCGGCGCGACGGCCGACGGCGACGTCGACCGTCTGAACCTGGCGGCGAAGGTTGCCGACGGCACGCGCCTCTACGTCGCGCGCAAGGGAGAGACGGACCCTGGGGTGATCGGTGGCGGATCCGACCCCGCTGCGTCCGGGGGAGGGACGAGCACCGCCGGCGCAGGAGGCACGACAACTGGCGTGAAGGTGAATCTCAACACGGCAACGCAGGCCCAGCTCGAGGAGCTCCCGGGGATCGGGCCCACGTACGCGCAGTCGATCCTCGCGGAGCGTCAGCGCCGCGGCACCTTCAAGTCGGTGAACGAACTGCGAGAAGTGCGCGGCATCGGCGAAAAGCGCTTCGCCGAACTCGCGCCGCTGGTCACGGTCTGACGCGATGCTGCGCGCGGCGCCCGTGGTCGCGCTCGTCGGCGTGGTCGCGGGCGTCCTCATCGGCGAGGCACGTGGTGCGGGGAACGGCGTCCCTGCGTTCGTTGCGTGCGCAGTCGCGCTCGCAGTGGTGGCCGTGGCGCGCACGCGCACGGCTCGCGTGCTCGCGCTCGCGGTGCTGTGCCTGTTCGTCGGCGTCGCGAGCATGCAACGCGCACTCCACGGCCTCGGGCGATCTCCGTTGCAACACGCGATCGACGCGCGGGAGGAGGTGGTCGCCCGCGTCACGTTGGTCGACGACCCGGACGCGTCGCGGTGGAGCGCGAACGCACTCGTGCGCGTCGACGCGTGGACGCGAACGTCGAGTGGCGAGCCAACCCGTGATGCCGGCAGTCGACGCGTGTTCGCGTCGGCGAGCGGCGCCGCCGTCGAACGCCTGTCGCTGCTCGCGGCCGGCGAGTCGATGACGGTGACGGGCTGGCTCGCGCCGCTCGACGGCTTCGACGTGCGCATGAAGTGGAAGCACGCGATCGCGACGCTGCACGTGCTCGATGTCGCCGAGGTCGGTGACGCGCGCGATCCACTGTTGCGCCTCGCCAACCGGGCACGCACGGTGGTGATGGGCGGATCGACGTCGCTGGCTCCCATCGATCGTGCAGTGTTGGCGGGCTTCCTCCTCGGTGACACCCGCGCGGTGCCCCCCGACATCAAGGAGCAGTTCCGCGCCGCGGGTCTCACGCACCTCACCGCCGTGTCGGGAGGCAACGTCGCGTTCGTGCTGGCCTTGCTGGCGCCGCTGTTCCGCCGGTTGCGCTTGGGAAGTCGTGCCGTGGCCGCCGGCGTGGTGCTCGTCGTGTTCGGCACGATGACGCGTTGGGAGCCGTCGGTCGCGCGGGCGATCGTGATGGCATCGATCGCGCTGTTCGTCGGGGTGCTCGGCCGGCCGACCCCAGCGCTCCGCGTCCTCGTGTTCGCCGCGACGGTGTTGCTGCTGATCGATCCGTTCCTCCTCCACTCGGTGGGATTCGGCCTCTCGTGCCTCGCCAGCCTCGGAATCGCGCTGTGGTCGCGTCCGATCACCGAACGGCTGCGGGGGCCGTTGTGGATTCGGGAGATCCTCGGTGTCACCGCGGCGGCGCAGATCGGTGTGGCACCACTGCTGATCCCGGTGTTCGGGTCGGTGCCGCTCGTGTCGCTGCCGGCCAACCTCGTCGCGGTGCCGCTCGCCGCGCCGCTCACGATGTGGGGCATCGTGGCCGGGGCCATCAACACGGTGGCGGCGCCGTTCGCGCCGTCGGTCCCGGCGCTGCTGGCCGTCCCCACGACCGCGTTGCTGCACGGACTGCTCGCGGTGGCGGCGATCGCGGCGCGCGTGCCGATCGCCGTCGATGGGCGCGCCGTGTGGCTCGTGATCGCGACCGTCGCGCTCGTCGGCGCGGCCACGCGAACGCGTAGCCTGCGGCGCGATGCCCGTCCGCTACCGGCTCGGTGACCGCGTCCACGACCTCACCACCCGCACGCTGGTGATGGGGATCCTCAATCGCACACCGGACTCGTTCTACGACGCGGGTGCCACGTTCGAGCTCGACGCGCTCTTGCAACGTGCCGAAGTGCTGGTTGACCAGGGTGCCGACCTCCTCGATGTGGGTGGCGTGAAGGCCGGTCCCGGACCCGAGGTGTCGGAGGCCGAGGAGCTCGACCGGGTGGTCGCGCCGATCGAAGCACTGGCACGACGTTTCGACGTGGCGATCTCGTGCGACACGTGGCGTGCCAGCGTGCTCGACGCCGCGTGCGACGTCGGCGCGGTGGTCGGCAACGACATCAGTGGGTTCGGTGACCCCGAATACCTCGCAGTCGCGGCCAAGCATCACGCGTCGGTGGTGGCCACGCACATCAGGCTCAAGCCACGCGTCGCCGACCCCGAGCCGCACTACGACGACCTCGTCGGCGACGTCACCACCTTTCTGATCGATCGAGCACAGCGCGCGCTCGACGCCGGGCTGGCCCCCGAACAGATCTCGATCGACGCGGGACTCGACCTCGGCAAGACTCCGTCGCAGAGCGGTGTGTTGCTGCGCGAGAGCGGCGCATTGGCGTCGCACGGGTACGCGCTGCTGCTCTCGGCGTCGAACAAGCGCTACTTGGGTGACCTACTCGAGCTCGAGATCGACGAGCGCCGTGCCGCGTCGTTGGCGTCGGTGGCGTACGGCGTCGCGCACGGATGCCGCATCGTGCGCGTGCACGACGTGGTCGGGTCGATGGAGGTGTGTCGAGTCGTCGAAGCGATCCTGCGTGCGCGCGACCTCGCAACCGAGGACGCCGCGTGAACCGCCGATGAGCGCATCGGCTTATCTCGTACGGGGGAGCGACCCGTTGTTGCGCGACCGCGCGCTCGACGCGTTGATCGACGAGTTGCTCGGTGCCGACGATCGGAGCTTCGCGCTCGAGGAGTTCACCGTGCCCGGGCGCGCCGGCGCCGCGGGCACCGGTGGCGATGCCAACGGTGACGGTGGCGAGAGCGCGTCGGGCGGGGGCGCGACCACGGGTGGGGCCGAGGCGCGCGAAGCGGTCGTCGGCGCGGCGTTGAACGCGGCGTCGAGCCCGCCCTTCATGACTGCGACGCGCGTGGTGGTGCTGCGCGACGCCGGCGCGCTCACCGCGGGCGACGTCGACGCGTTCGTTCGCTACCTCGCCGACCCTCTCGACACCACCGCGTTGGTGTTCGTCGCCGGCGGTGGCACGATCCCACCCGCACTCACGAAGCAGCTGAAGGCGGTCGGCGCGGTCGAGCGCGCGCCCGACAGCGAGAAGACCGGCGACGTGCTGAAGGAGACCGCGCACGCCGCGGGTGTGCTGCTCACCAACGACGCGGCGAAGCTGATCACCACGCACCTCGCCGACGACGCCGGGCGAGTGGTCGGGCTGATCGACGTGCTCGCGACCGCACGCGACCAGGGCGTGAAGCTCACCGCCGACGACGTCGCGCCCTACCTCGGTGAGGAAGGCGGCGTGCCGTCGTACCAGCTCACCAACGCAATCGAAGAGGGCGACGCCGTGCGCGCGCTCGAGATCCTGCACCGCCTGCTCACCGTCACGAGCGCGCAGCAACCGAAGCCGATGCACCCGCTGCAGCTCATGGGCACGTTGCTGGGCTACTACCGGCGCGTGCTGCGGCTCGACGATCCGAGCATTCGCAGCTCCGCGGACGCGATCGAAGCACTCGGTGGGAAGGTGAAGGAGTACCCCGCGCGCAAGGCCCTCGGCGCGGCGCGCGCGTTGGGCTCGGATGGGCTCCGCGAGGCGTTCGATGCGCTCGCGCAGGCCGACCTCGACCTCAAGGGTTCGCGCGGCATCCCCGCCGACGCGGTGATGGAGGTGCTGGTGGTGCGACTCGCACGCCTGAGTGCCCGCTCGGGGCCTCGGCGCTAGCTCGAGCGGTTCAGCGGTCGGCCTTGACCGCGTGCTTCATGAGGCGCGAGGTGCGGCGGGCGGCGGCGTTCTTGTGGATGCGACCCTTGGCGCCGGCCTTGTTGATGCGGGACTGCGCGATGCGCACCGTGTCCGCGGCGTTGTCGTCACCGTTGTCAATGGCGGCCTTGGCGTTCTTGGTGCGCGTCTTGAGCTCGGAACGCACGCCCTGGTTGCGAAGGCGACGTCGTTCGTTCGAGCGGTTGCGCTTGATCTGGCTCTTGATGTTCGCCATGCGAGGCCTGGACTCCGAGATGAGACGTGCGAGAGATGAGACAGAGAGGCTACCAGGGCCGGGACCGGTTCACCCCACCGGCTGGTGGGTCGACCGGAACGCACGTCGCGATCCGAAGGTTCGTCACGTGAGGTCCACGCCGACGAGAATGGCTCTGTGTCGGCCAATCCCTTCCGCAACCTTGCGATCATTGCTCACATCGACCACGGCAAGAGCACCTTGGCCGACCGCATGCTCGAGCTCACCGGCGCGGTCGACGCGCGCAACATGCGCGCCCAGTACCTCGACTCGATGGACCTCGAGCGTGAGCGCGGCATCACGATCAAGGCGCAGAACGTGCGGCTCACGTGGAAGGACCACATCCTCCACCTGATCGACACGCCTGGCCACGTCGACTTCGGGTACGAGGTGTCGCGCAGCTTGGCCGCGTGCGAGGGCGCGGTGCTGCTCGTCGACGCGTCGCAAGGGATCGAGGCGCAGACGCTCGCCAATTGCTACCTCGCGCTGGAGCACGACCTCGCGATCGTCGCCGCGATGAACAAGATCGACCTTCCGGCCGCGGAGCCCGATCGCGTGGCCGGCGAGATCGAGCGTGTGCTCGGCATCCCGGCGCACGAGATCCTGCGCATCTCGGCCAAGACCGGCGAAGGTGTGCCCGACCTGCTCGACGCGATCGTGGAGCACGTGCCGCCGCCGACGGGCGATCCCGACGCGCCGCTCCAGGCGCTCATGTTCGATTCGTACTACGACGCGTACCGCGGCGTGATCAGCGCGGTGCGCGTGTTCAACGGCACGCTCGTGAGCGGGGCGAAGGTGCGCTACGTGCAGGCGAACGCGCTCCACGATGCGGAAGAGGTCGGCGTCCGCCTGC
>JBEVLJ010000046.1:0-8590 GCA_040509195.1 Acidimicrobiia bacterium | reverse complement strand
AGTTGTTGCTCGGCGGTCCGGGCGGCTTCACCGTCGATCGCGAATTCCCAGGCGCGCGTGGTCGCACCAGCGGTGCGGTGTTCGTCGATCTCGACGGCGACGGTGCACTCGATCTCGTGGTCGCGCGCAACGTGCGCGACGCACCTCGCGGACGAGCACCCTCCGAAGTGCTGCGCAACCTCGGCGACGGCAAGTTCGAGCGCGCGACCACGTTCGACGAACCAGCGGGTGCACGCGCGATCGGGGTGCTCGACTTCGACGCCGACGGACGCGACGATCTGTTCGTGCTCGAAGACCGGTGGTCCGGGAGCTCGAGCGTGCTGTTGCACAACGAAGGCGGGTTCCGATTCCGCGACGTCACTGCCGACCGTGGTCTGCCGCTCCACCTCGAGGGTCTGGGCGTGAGCACTGCGGACGTGACCGGTGACGGCCGCCCAGACCTCTTCGTGAGCGGCTCGAACCGGCTCTTCGTTGCGACCGCCGATGGCACCTTCGATGGGGCGAACTCGTCGGTCTTTGCCTGGCAGTCCCACGGCTCCGAGGACGATCCGGGTGGTGTTGCAGCCGGTGATCTCGACGGCGACGGTCGGATCGACCTGGTGGTGGGACAGCACTTCGGCAGCACGACGGACCAGGATCGACGCGTTCCCGTCCGTGTGTTCATGAACCATGCCGGCCCGACGTCGGATCGTCCGCGCTTCGAGGAGCTCGGAGCGCGGGCGGGGCTCGACGGCTTGCGCTCGAGAGCGCCTCATGTCGAGATCGCCGACTTCGATGCCGATGGTCGACCCGACATCCTGGTCGGGGTGGCGACCGACGCGGGCGTCCCACTCGTGTACCGCAACGTGGGTGGCGTCGGCTCCGATCTGACCTTCGAGGCTGTGGCGCCGCAGCATGGCGTCGAGTACTGGGCGGCGGGCGTGGTCGCAGACTTCGACCACGACGGCCGTCTCGACGTCGCGCTTGCATCGTTCGACGCGTCACGACCAAGCGTCTTGGTGCGCAATACTGCCAGCAGTGGTCATTGGTGGGCGATTGCAGCTCGCGCGGGCGCTGCCGTGACGCTCCACGATCCTTCGGGCAACGAGACCCGAGCCACGGTGAGCGGCTCGACAGGGTTCAGTTCGGGGCCGGCCCCGATCGCGTGGTTCGGTCTGGCGACCGCGACGCGAGGTCGCGCGACGGTGCAGTTCGCCGACGGCACCCACGCCGCAGTCGTGCTTCGATCGGACACTCTGGTGCGGCTCGACTGCTGATCACCGCGTGCGATGCGTCGCCGGGAACTCGACGTCGAGAGCGTCTCAGGAGGAGACGTCGACGCGACGGGTCGTCTGGTGGCCGACGTCGATCTGTGCGACGAGTTGCTTCACGATGTCGTCGCTCACTCCGAACAGCGCGCCGATGAGCTCGGCATCGCGGCGACGGAAGCGGAGGTGGCCGACGTCTGGGTGCCGACGTTGGTTCCGCACCCATCCGACGAACCGGTGAAGCTCGGCCTGGAGGTTGTCGTCGGCCCGGTCGCGCGACGACTCGCTGCGTTCGAGCGCGACCAGGTCGATCGTGGTCTCGGCGTCGAGCACGGCGGCGGGTCCGACGCCGTAGATCGCGAGGATGCGGCTGAGGCGCTGAATGGTGATTGCGCGTTGGCCGCGCTCGTAGGCACC
Organism: Acidimicrobiia bacterium; assembly: GCA_040509195.1. Lineage (GTDB taxonomy): Bacteria > Actinomycetota > Acidimicrobiia > IMCC26256 > DASPTH01 > DASUMF01. The sequence continues at coordinate 6,926 of JBEVLJ010000046.1, read as the reverse complement.
CAACGCCGATGCTTTGAACTCACCGTGTGTCGCGTCCTCGACGTCGCGGAGGCTCAGCTTGCGCGCGCGTCGGAGCGTGCGGAGTCGTGCGCCAAGATCCTCGGGCTGGATCATCACCTGCGAAGCCTCGTCATGGACGGTTTCGGGTCTGACGGCGCGTCGAGCGATCGTAACGGCGCGCTTCGCTGATCTCGCGGACCCCGGCGTCGCATTGCTCGCGGCGAATCGGCCGTCGTTCTGCGCCCGACAGGACGGCAGGTAACCTGGGCGGTCGACCAACGCCGCGATGAGAAGGGCTCCGCGAGCCATGGCACCTTTTGGGGATTTCTACGACGGTCGGCGCGTGTTCGTGACGGGCGACACCGGGTTCAAGGGCTCCTGGCTCAGCCTGTGGCTCACCAAGCTCGGCGCATCCGTCACCGGATACAGCGACGGCCCGATCACCACCCCGAACAACTTCACTGCGTCGGACGTGGCCTCGCGGATCCGTCACGTCGACGGACTGGTCGAGGATTCGGCGGCGGTCGCCGCCGCGATCGACGAAGCTCAGCCCGAGGTGATCCTGCACCTGGCGGGGCAGGCCCTCGTCGGCAAGTCGTTCGACGACCCGCGTGGCACGATCGCGACGAACGCGCTCGGCACCGCGAACGTGCTCGACGCGGCTCTCGCCATCGACTCGGTGCAGTCGGTCGTGATCGTCACCAGCGACAAGTGCTACGCCCCGCGCGAGACCGACGTGCCGTACCTGGAGAGCGATCGGCTCGGGGGTGACGATCCCTACAGCCTCAGCAAGGCGTGCGCCGAGCTCGTGTTCGAGGCGTTCCAGGTGACGATCGAGCACCGCGCGCCGAGCGGCACGCGGGCACCGGCGATCGGGTCGGCCCGCGCCGGCAACGTGTTCGGCGGCGGCGACTGGTCGGAGAAGCGCCTCATCCCCGACATGGTGCGCGCCATCGGCGAACACGAGCCGCTGGTGCTGCGCGTCCCGCACGCCCGACGCCCGTGGCAACACGTGCTCGAGCCGATCAGCGGCTACCTGTGGCTGGGCCGGATGTTGGCCTCGGGCGACCTTCCCAACGCGAGCTGGAACTTCGGGCCGCCACCGCAAGGCGCGCACACCGTCGAGGAGATGGTGAGGTTCTTCGTCGCGGAGTGGGGCATCGACCTTCCGATCGAAATCACGCCGCAGCAGCAGTTCGTCGAGACCTTGTTGTTGCGACTCGACCCGACCGCGGCAGCGCACGACCTCGGCTGGCACACGGTGCTCGAGCCTCGCGAGGCGCTCGCGCTCACCGCGCGCTGGTATCGCGATTATTCGGAAGGCACCGCGTCGATGGCCGACGTGTCGTCGTCCCAGATCGATGAATACGTGGAGCGGGCCCGCACCAACGGTTTGACCTGGGCGAAGTGATCCACCACCAAAGCCTCGCCGTCCAACGGGGCTGAGCTCGAGACCGCAGGCGCGATGAACGTCGCACACATCCCCGCGACGGCGAGCACAACCAGCGCGACGATCGTCCCGACGAACGGGACGCGCTGATCCAGCGCCGTGAGCACGAGCACCGGGACTGCGAGCGCCACGGCGCCCAAGCGGACCAACCAGGTCAAGCCGCTCCTTGACCGAACGTGCGACATTCGGTGCCCCCGATGTCTGTCGAACACTGATCGCCCACGCCAGGATGACGTACTACCCCAGAGCGCGGGTGGATACTCACTCAGCGCGTTGGCTGCGGTGGTCGACGAGTGCCAGCTGTTCGGTTGCTCGTGACACCACGTCGAGCACGACCTGGCGGGTCGCCACGTTGTCGTCGGCCGCGACGAGATGGCGGAGCGCGTCGAGGGTCTCGTCGAGGAGCGCAGCCGGAAGCACGCCGGGCGTGATGCCGATCACCGGGTTCTCGGGGTCGGGAGTGCCCTGTTCCTCCGGGCCGATCAGCGCTTCGACGAGGTTCTCGCCCGGCCGCAGTCCGCTGATCCGGATCTCGATCTCCTCGTGGGGGATCCGTCCGCACAAACGGATCATGCGCTCGGCGAGCTCGTACATGTTTGCCTGCTCGCCCATCTCGAGGGCCAGGATCTTGCGGTCGCCGGCGACGGCGGCGCCCACCAACACGAGCCGCACTGCCTCGTCGGTGCTCATGAAGAAGCGGGTCATCTCGCGTGACGTGACGGTGACGGGCCCACCGGCGGCGATCTGGCGCTGGAACGTGGGGATCACGCTGCCGCGGCTGCCGAGCACGTTGCCGAACCGCACCGCGCAGTAGCCGGCGCGGTTACCGCGTGACAACAAAATCTGTTCCGCGATCCACTTCGTGGCACCCATCACGCTGGTGGGCTTGGCGGCCTTGTCCGTCGAGATGTGCACGAGGTGGGCGACACCATGACGGTTGCAGGCATCGATCACGTTCAGCGTGCCGAACACGTTCGTGCGCACCGCTTCGCACGGGAAGTCTTCGAGGATGGGCACGTGCTTGTGCGCGGCGGCGTGGAACACGACCTCGGGGCGCACGGTGGCGAACACATCGGAGATCACGTGCGCGTCGCGGATGTCGGCCAGCACCATGCGCGCATCGGTGCCGAGATCGGACGCGATGTCGTGCAAGTGCGTCTCGTCGTGGTCAAGGACCGCGAGCTCCATCGGATCGAATGCCGCCACCTGGCGCGCGATCTCGGATCCGATCCAACCCCCACCGCCGGTCACGAGCACGCGGCGCCCCGTCAACAGCCGGCGCACTGGCTCGAGGTCGATCTGCACCGGTTCGCGTCGCAGCAGGTCTTCGATGCGAAGTTCGCGGATGTCGCGCAGGCGCGGCATGCCCCGCACCCATGACGCGGACGTTCGCAGCACACGCACTGGTACGCCCGCGAGGTCGGCGGCATCGGCAACGCGGCGCACCGTCTCGCGCGACTCGTCGGAGAGCGCGAGCAGGATCTGATCGACGTCGTGGTGCTCGACGATCTTGGCGAGGTCATCGAGCCCGCCGCCGACGGTGACGCCGTGGAGCGAGCGCCCGCGCAACGATCCGTCGTCGTCGACGATGACGACCGGGGCCAGGTGGAGGGTGTTGTCCTGCAGCATCTCTCGGAGTGCGGTGGCGGCGGCGGTCCCGCTGCCGACGACTGCGACGCGAGTGATCTGTCCGGTCACGCTCGACCGCCGGAACGCGAAGAGCCGCGACTGGAATCGGGTGAGCCCGAACAGCAACGTGGCGAGGATGGGCCCGAACACGAGGACCGACAGCGGCATGCGATACGGACCCCACGCGAACAGCGCGAGGAGAATGGCCATGCTCGTGATGCCGGCCAGCAGCAGTCGTCGCGCTTCGTCGATGCTCGCGTGGCGCCAGGTACGGCCGTACCCGCCCCATCCGAGGGTCGAGCCCAAGTGCACGACACACGCGACGGGAAGGAAGACGCCGAGCCGCGTCCAGAGCGTGTCTGGGATCGCGCCCTGCAAGCGCAGGCTGATCAGGACCACGTAGGCGAACAGGGTCATCACCAGATCGAGCAGCACCAGCGGGATGTCACCGCGCATCGTCGTCGCCGCGCGCGCGACGCGACGACCCCGGCTCACTCCTCGTCGTGCGACTGCCACTGCCCCAGTCCTCCCGGTGTCGAAAGCTGCCTTCCCCAAGAAGATGTCGTCGGCGGGGAGGGGCGACTTGAGGGTGCGGACCTGGGACCCTCAAGTGCAGGGGCGGTCTGGTCGACAATTGGGCGGCAAGGCATTTCGTCGCGCGCGTATGGGAGGTCGACGATGAAGCTCCGCGGAACGCCGACCACTGATCGGGAATCCGAATACGAATCGTTGTTCGACCCGGCGACCCGGCTCGTGGGCCGCGCGCTCCTGCGCGACCGCCTCAGCGTGGCCTTGGCGCGGGCATCTCGTCGCCGCCGCCTCGTCGGGGTGTTCTCCGTGCGGGTCGATGTTCCTGACGATGTGTCCGCCGCCGCGGGCGACGCCTTCGACCTCTTGCCGTTGATCGCCGGTCGTCTGCGATCCGCGGTGCGCCCCGACGACACGGTGGGCCGGGTCGGCGAGCACGACTTCGTGGTGGTGTGCAACGATCTCGTCGACGTCGCCGACCTCGAGATCATCGCGGACCGGCTCCGTTCCGTGATCGCAGTGCGGGTCTTCCTCGACGAATCGAGGTCGCTGCTGGCGGCCGAGATCCGCGCCGTCGCTGCAGAGCCGCGCGACCGCGCACGCGAGCTGCTGGACGCGCTCGATGTCGGGGCGGGATGACCTGATGCGGCTGCACCGTCCCCCGCCGTGGAGATTGGGTGGTACGACGGTTATGCTGGGCCGCGGTGCCGAACAAGGGGTCGTCGAAGAAGGCGAGCAAGCGGGCAGGACGCGGTGGACATGAGCAGGGTGCGGTTCCGGCCGACGACGCCCGACGCGACGATCGCTTGCTGGAAGCGCTCGAGCTGCATCACGCCACGGCCGAGCGCATGGTCGACCTCTTGCACCAGCTCGTGGAGTCCCGCGCGGTCGTCGAGCTCCAGCTCGAGCGATTGCTCACGCTCCAACAGCGCACGAACGCGCTCTGGGAGCTCTCGCTCGGTTCAGCGTTCGACGTCGAGCTGGGTGCTCCCCGACGCGGGCAGTGATGCCGGCGCGCTCGGCGCACGCGAGGGGATCCACGTGTCGCGGCGCCGCAGCTTGTTCCACCACTGCTCGGCGGTGGCCCAGTGAGCGGCAGCCTTCGTCCCGTTGGTCGCCACCCCGTTCGTGGACGCTCCGTGGTCAGCATCCTCCACGGCGAGATGGTGCAGGATCGTGCGCAGGTCATCGAGGTTCTCGCTGAGCGCTTCGTTCAACGCTTGGGCGTTGAGCGCCCGTTCGCGCCAGAGGACGGCCCGACGTTGCCAGGCCGCCAGTTCGGCGTCGATCGCCGCGGCATCGTTGGCACCGTCGTCGGCGCGACCGCCGTCGCTCGCCGTGGTCGAATTGAGGTCCAACGTTCCGTGCTCCAAGTCAGCAAGCCACCCTGCGTGCGCGCGCTCCGCGTTCAGACGGTATCGGACCGAGCCGGCATGAGCAAGGGTGAGTCGTGACGCGTCGAGCCAACCGCCGCCGGCGCCGCCCTTCCGACTTCGGGATCTTGGTAGTTGCTGTCACCACGCTGATCGTGCTGGTCGGCGCCGGGTTGTGGTGGGCGGCGGACCGCGGTGGCTCCGCGGCGGAGCCGTCGTTGGCGGCAGCGCAGGCGAGCACCACCCCGCTGGCGAAGCTGCACATCATCCGACCGGCGGTCGAGTTGCGCGCCAAGGGGAACACCGAGTTCCGCGCCGCTCGCGATGGCGCCACACTGCGCCAAGGCGACGCGCTCCGCACCGACGCGGCCGGGTTCGTGGAGGTCGAGTACGCCGACGGTTCGCTCACGCGCCTCGGGCCGTCGACCGAGTTCTCCATCGCGCGCCTCACCGAGGAGCGCGGCGGGCGTCAGACACGCGGGTCGATCACCGTCGGCGACACGTGGAACCGCGCCGCGAAGGTCACCGAGAGCGGATCCTTCGAGATGCAGTCGGGGCGCACGACGGCTGCCGTCGAGGGCACTGCGTTCGCGTTCAGCTGCACCGCGCCGGGCACGTGCGACATCACCGACGTGGTCGACAACGTGAACGTGACCACCACCACGGGCCAACGGGCCGCGCTCACTCCCGCGACCAGCATCGTGGCGGTCAACGACGTGCTCAGCCCCGCGACGCACCTCACCCGTGAGCAGATGCTCGCGAACCCCTTCTTCGTCGAGAACCTCCTGCTCGACCTGGCCGCCGGCAAGGGCCTCGGACTCGACGACCTTCCTCCGGCCATCCTGGGCGCCACCGTGTCGAACGTCGGGCCGTTGGTGATCACAATGGTGACGCCCGCGTCGCCGTCCGTCACCACGGAAGCGCCCGAGGAGACCACCACCACGACCACGCCGCCCACCACGACCACCACGGTTTCGCCGCCGACCGCGCCCGAGTGCGTCACCGAGGGGTGGATGCGCCGCGTCGGGTCGGCCGGCGAGACCTTTGCCAACGAGGCGGCGTGCACGACCTTCGCGCTCGCGGGCGGAACGTTCGCGACCACGGGAGGTGGCCGGTTCGTGATCCCCCGTGGAGTCACGGTCACGTTCAGCGACGTCAGGTCGGACAGCGCGTGCAATGCGTTGCAGTACGGCTACGAGCTCGATCTCGATCCGGCCACGCAGACGCCGGTTGGCGCGCGCACTCCGGCGCCCCCTGCATGCGGCGGAACCTTCGCCAGCACCACGATCGGGCCGTTCCCGACTGCCAGGCTGCTTCGTGTGTTCCTCCAAGACGACTCGTGCTTCGAGACAAGGTTTTTCTCCGACGGGTATCACGCGAGGTTGGACCCGTCGGATCCGATGACCGTCTGGATCATGGACGCGGGCCCCAAGATCGGAGAAGACCTGTGCCCTAACGTTGCAGTCGAGCGACGTCCTCCGGCGGTGCCGCCCCCGGGAGGGCGCAGCGTCAACCTGATCGTCACGGTCGTCATCATTGACGCTCCGCCCACCTCGGGCTGATCCGCGGCTTGGCCGCCGCCCGGCGCGGCGGTGTGTGACACAACTCCCGCCTCGATCGTTGCTCAGGGTGACGCTCGTTCGCGGTCGCGGATGGGCTGGGCGCTGGGGAACAGGTGGGGCAGTGGGGGACGAGGAGCGAGCTCGACTCGGAGTGGAGCAGCCGCTCCGGCTTCGGCGCGGCCGCGACGAAGCGCGCGCGCTCGCGCTCACGGCGGTGCTCCAGGCGATCGTGGTCGGGGCCCTGGCGGTGCTCGCAGTGCGAGAGGGTGTCCCTGACGACGCGTGGCTGATCGCGCCGCTCTCGATCGCCGTGGCCGTGTGCGGAAATCGCCTCGCGCTGTTCTCCACCGAGATGGCGGCCACCGCCGAGGCGTCGGTGTTGGT
>JBEVLJ010000045.1:0-4058 GCA_040509195.1 Acidimicrobiia bacterium | reverse complement strand
TCGCACTCCGAGGTGCCGAAGCCGGAGATGTCGGCATGAGCATGCGCGTGGGAGACGAGTCCGCGCGCACGCGCGCGGAGGCACTCGACCCGCTCCTGGCGTCCAACGAGATCACCACGCCACACGGTCGCAGCGAGTGGCGCGTCGCCGCCCGTCGGTTCGTCCGCAATCCGGCCGCGGTGATCGGGCTCGGGTTCTTGGTGCTGATGACGTTCGCGTGCTTCGTGTTGGTGCACGTCGCGCCCAGCCCGACCGAGCAGTCGTTGCTCGAGCCAACGTCGGGGCCGTCGTGGGCGCACTGGTTCGGCACCGACGAGTTGAGCCGCGACTCGTTGTCGCGGGTGCTGCACGGTGGGCAGGTGTCGCTGAAGGTCGCGTTCGGCGTCGCCATCCTGTCGACGGCGTTCGGCGTGGTGATCGGCGCGCTCGCGGGCTACCACCGGGGTTGGCTCGACGGTCTCCTGATGCGCTTCACCGACCTGTGGATCGCGCTGCCCGCGTTGCCGATCCTCGCGGTGGCGGTGTCGATCGGCACCGTCGACCTCGGCCCGCTCGGCGAGCTCGACCTCGGTGGCCCGCTCGGTATGACGTTGCTGCTCTCGATGCTGTTGTGGGGATCGGTGGCCAGGGTCGTGCGGGGCGCGACGTTGTCGTTGCGCGAGCGCGAGTTCGTCGACGCGGCACGCGCGATGGGCGCGTCGAACACGCGCATCATCGTGCGCCACGTGATTCCGAATTGCATGGGCCCGATCCTGGTGAACGCCACGCTCGTCGTGGCCGAGGCGATCTTGGTGGAGACCACGCTGTCGTTCCTCGGGTTCGGGATCCAGCCGCCGACCCCGAGTTGGGGCAACCTGCTGTCGAACGCGATCGCCACCACCGAGGACTACTGGTGGCTCACCGTGTTCCCTGGTCTGGCCATCTTCCTCACGGTGTTGGCGGTCAACTTCGTGGGTGACGGCCTGCGCAGGGCGATCGATCCGCGTCGGCCGGTGAAGGTGTGAGCGCGCTCGCGATCGACGGGCTCACCGTCGAATTCATGGTCGGTCGCGGTCGAGCGCCGTTGCGCGCGGTCGACGGGCTCTCATTGACGGTCGCCGCGGGCGAACAAGTGGCGTTGGTCGGGGAGTCGGGGTCGGGCAAGTCGCTCACCGCGTTGGCGGTGATGGGTTTGATCGATCCGCCCGGGCGGATCGCGGCGGGTTCGGTGGTAGTGAACGGGCGTGAGCTCGTCGGCGTCGGCGAACGTGAGTTGACCGCGGTGCGGGGACGTGACGTGGCCATGGTGTTCCAAGACTCGATGACCGCGCTGAACCCGACGATGCGGATCGGCGCGCAGATCGCCGAAGCGGTGGAGGTGCACGATGGCTCGGTGTCGCGCGCCGACGCGCAGGCGAGAGCAACCGAACTGCTCCAGCTCGTGCACCTCGACGGGGGCGCGGCGCGACTCCGTGACTACCCCCATCAGCTCTCGGGCGGGATGCGTCAACGGGTGATGTTGGCGATCGCGCTGGCGAACCGTCCGAAGGTGTTGTTGGCCGACGAGCCGACCACCGCGCTCGACGCGACCACCCAAGGTCAACTGTTGGAGCTGCTCGATGGGCTGCGCGCGGAGCTCGGTCTCGCGGTGCTGTTCATCACGCACGACCTCGCAGTGGTCGCAGGCCACGCCGATCGGGTCGCGGTGATGTATGCCGGTCGGATCGTGGAAGAGGAGTCGGCGGCGGCGCTGTTTGCGTCGCCGCGCCATCCCTACACGCGTGGGCTCATCGCGTCGTCACCGCGGTGGGCCGCGGCGAGGGGCGCGCTCACGCCGATCGACGGCCAGCCGCCGAGCCTGGGCTCGATCCCCGCGGGCTGCGCGTTCCACACGCGGTGTGCCTACGCCGAGCCACGGTGCGCGGCGGCGGTGCCGGAGCTGCGAGCGATCGAAGGTGGCGGCGCAGTCGCGTGCGTGCGCGTCGATGAGCTGCCGGTGTCGTCGTGAGCACCGCCGCAGCGTCGGCCGCGCTGCTCGTCGTCGACGGCGTGTCCAAGCGTTTCCACCGAGCGGGTCACGCTCCGGTGCAGGCCGTCGCCGATGTGAGCCTCATGGTGGCGCGCGGTGAGACGCTCGCCTTGGTGGGAGAGTCGGGGAGCGGCAAGTCGACGGTCGCTCGCCTCGTGATGCGGTTGCTCGACGCCGACGCCGGCTCGATCCACTTCGACGGCGTCGACATCACCCGCGTTCGCCGCCGGGCGTTGCGCCGGGTCCGACGACGCGTGCAGATCGTGTTCCAGGATCCGGCGTCGTCGCTCGACCCGCGCATGTCGGTGCAGTCGATCGTGGCCGAGCCCTTGCGCATCGCGCGAGTGCGCGGCGCGCGTGAGCGCGTTCCCGCGCTGCTCGAGCTCGTGGGGCTCGACGAGTCGTACGCGACGCGGTCTCCGCACGAGTTGTCAGGTGGTCAACGTCAACGAGTCGCAATCGCGCGTGCATTGGCGCTCGAGCCGCAGCTGTTGGTGCTCGACGAGCCGGTGAGCGCGCTCGACAGCTCGATCCAAGCGCAGATCCTCAATCTCTTGGCCGAGCTGCAACGCGAGCTCGGTCTGTCGTACCTGTTCATCAGCCATGACCTGGCCGTGGTGCGTCACGTGGCCAACCGCGTGGCCGTGATGCAGCGCGGCCGCATCGTGGAGACGGCTCCCACCGAACAGCTCTTCACAACAGCCCAGCACGAGTACACCCGGACTCTCCTTGCCGCCGCTCCGACCCTCTAGCCCAACCGGCGTCAAAACCCCGTCTGTGGTGCGGGGTATTGACGCCAGAACGGGCTGGGGACTCACGGGGCGGGCGCTTGGGGAGCGAGGCGCTTGGAGATCGGGTCGGCGAACTTGGTGAGGACGGGGCCGACGATTGCGGTCAACAACACGTAGGCCGCGGCGAGGGGCACGAGCTTCGGGTTGAGCCCGGCGCCGAGGGCGAGGCCGGCGATCACGATGGAGAACTCCCCCCGGGCGACGAGCGCGGTGCCGGCGCGCAAGCGGCCACGCGTCGCGACGCCGGCGCGGCGAGCCGTCCACCAGCCGGTGAACACCTTGGTCGCGCCCGTCACCAGGAGCAGCGCGATCGCGATGGGCAACACGCTCGGAATCTTCGCCGGGTCGATCTGGAACCCGAACAGGATGAAGAACAACGCGGCGAACAAGTCGCGCAGCGGGTTCACGAGACCCGCGACGCGGTGCCCGACCGGCCCCGAGATCGCGATGCCCACGAGGAACGCGCCGACGGCGGCCGACACGTCAAGCTTCTGGGTGATTCCCGCGACGAGGAGCGTGATGCCGATGACTGCGAGCAGCAGCGCTTCGTCGGACCGCGTGTCGAGTGCGCGCGTGATGTGATCGCCGAACTTCATCGCGAGCACGAGGATCACGCCCGCCAGCGCGAGCGCGGCGCCGACCGACAACACTCCCGTCGCCACCGACGCACCCGCGAGCATGACCACGGTGACCGGGAGGTACACGGCCATCACGAGGTCTTCGATCACGAGCAACGTGAGGATGGTCGGTGTCTCGCGGTTGCCGAGACGCCCGAGGTCGGCGAGCACCTTCGCGATCACGCCCGACGACGAGATGTAGGTGACGCCGCCGAGCACCACCGCAGCTTCCACGCCCCAGCCGAGGAACAGCGCGCACAACACGCCGGGGAGTGAGTTGAGCACGAGGTCGATCACGCCCCCGACCCAGCCGCGGCGGGCGCCGTCGGCCAGTTCTTGTGCGGAGTACTCGAGTCCGAGCGTCAGGAGCAGCAGCACCACACCGATCTCGCCGGCGAGATGGATGAAGTTCTCCGACAGACGTGGGCCGGCGATGCCGCCCTCACCGAACACGACGCCGGCGACGAGGTACGCGGGGATCGGGCTGATGCCGAAGCGATCCGACAGGCGCGCCAACACGGCGAGCCCGATGATGATCGCACCGAGCTCGATGAAGGCGGTCGCGACGTCGTAGGTCTGCGTCGCCAGCTGCACTCGTCAGCGCCCCGCGAGGCGAGCCGCGAGTGACTGCAGCCCGTCGGG
>JBEVLJ010000044.1:0-5268 GCA_040509195.1 Acidimicrobiia bacterium | reverse complement strand
CGCGGTCGCGGTGCGCGACGACGTGTTCGGCACCGCGGCCGCCGCCGCGGCGGTGCCGGCGGGCTGCACATCCAGCGATTCGAATGCATACGCCCGCAGCACCTTGCCGAGCTGATCGAGCACCTGACGGGCCAGCGGGAGGCTCGTGTCGTCGTCGACAACCAGGCGCATCGCGACGGAACCATTGGCGCGCTTCGCCACGACGGTCGAGACCTCGCGGCCATCGAGCGTGCCAGCCTGCACGGAGAGCCGCCAGCGCGCATCGGGTGCCGGCCGGTCCTTCGCCGCCGGTTCGCTCACCGGGCTCGACCAGCCGAGATCGTCCTTCAGAAAGGTGTGGCCGCCGTCGTCGAGCACGAGGTGGTCGTCCGACGACACCTCGACCACGCCGTTCGCGGCACGCACGTCGACCGACGCGTGCTGCCGTGCGCCACCGGCGGTACGCCACGACACGGTGACCACGCCGGTGAAGTTGGTCTGCTCCGTCGCGGTGCGCACGCGCTCGACGAGTTTCGCCGCAAGGCTGGGCGACGATCCCGCGTCGGCACCCCGTCCGATCACTGCACCGCTGAGCGCGATCATCACCAGCACCACGACGCTCATGATCCCGCGTCCCCTGGTCGGCATCATCGCCCGCCGCGCATCGGAACCAAGCCCACGAGGCCGCTGATCGGATCGCCGACGTTGGAATCGGACGCGCCGTGCTGCGTGGCCACCGCCGTCACGTTCGGGCGCACCTGCTCGCGTCCGGGCAGCACGAACATCGCGAGCGCGACCACCGCGGCGGCGACCGCACCGATCGTCCAGCTCACCGCCCGGCGTCGACGTGCCCGTCGCGCATCGAGATCGATCACCGGTGCGGCCGTTGCGGAGGTGTCGACCGCCGCGTCCGCGTCGGGCGCCGACCCCACGTCGGCGATCATCTGCTCGAGGAAGCCGTCGGGCAGGTCGCGCATCGGCAGGTCGCGGACCGCGACGCGCGCGCTCCGCACTTCTTCCAGCTCTGCACGCAACTCGGGCGACGCGGCGAGCTCGGCATCCACCTGCGCCCGTTGGTCGGTCGTGAGCTCGCCGTCGAGATAGGCCGACAGCACGGAGTGATCGCCGTCGCCGGGATCCGTCGGCGAACCGTCGAAGCGGGTCACGTTGCTCATGCCCCGGTCACTCCTTGCGCCGTGAGCGTGGCGCGCAACATGCGCCGCCCGCGATGGATGCGCGACCGCACCGTGCCGATCGGCACGCCCGTGCTCGCTGCGATCTGCTCATACGAGAGGTCACTCACGTCGCAGAGCACCACGGGGATGCGGAAGTCTTCGGGGAGCGCGGCGAGCGCGGCTTCGATCTCGGCCGACAGCCCGGTGGGCACTTCGTCGGCCGCGGGACTGGGCGGGAGCACCCGCCCCGGGTCATCCGGGAGGGCATCCTCCGGGCGACGCTTCTTGCGACGTACCTCGTCGAGGAACACGTTCGTCACGATCCGAGCCAACCATCCCTGGAGCGAGCCGGGCTCGTAGCGTTCGAGTCCCCGCTTGATGCGGATCATCGAGTCCTGTACGAGGTCCTGCGCGTCTGTGTCGTTGCCGGTGAGGCGATACGCCACGTTGTAGAGAAAGCGCCCGTGCTCGCGCGCCACCTCTTCCCACGTGGGAACACCGTCGGTCATGGTGCAGAACGACGAGAACCGCGAATGGGTTCCCCGGCCGTCGACCCGAGATCAGGCGTCCGCAGACCAGGCCCGGTCGGGGCCGGCGGGACGAGCCCTACTTGGAGTCGGGGGTCTCGTCGCTGGAGTTGGCGCCCTCGTCGACGCCCTTCTTGAACTCGTTGCTCGCTTGGCCGAGGGAGCGGGCCAGCTTCGGCAACTTCGTGCTTCCGAACAGGAGCAGGACGACGGCCAGCACGATGAGGAGCTCGGGGACACCAATGTTCATTGGTCCAGACCTTTCGAAGCCACGATTGCAGGCTACTGCCATTCACCGCCGGGCCTGGTCGTGAAGCGGTCGCTACCCGCGCAGCACCCAAACCGGGTGATTTCACGCGAACGTTCCTGGCGCCGGCACCGACGGTGGGGCTGCGCCGCCGACCGCATGCACCAGCATCTCGACGTCGTCGAGCCCGGTGATCGCGAAGGGCACGGCACCCGCGCCGAGGATCACCGTGTCGACGCCGAGGTCGGCCCAACCCGCCACCTGCTCCCGCACCTGCTCGACCGTGCCGACGAGCCGACCGACGCGCCACTCCTCGAGGGTCATGCGGTCGAGGACGCCGGGCGGCGTGACCTCGACGAGGTGCGCGAAGCGGTGCGCGAGGTCGGCTTCGTCCTCGCCGACGAGGGTGTAGAGGCCGAGCGAACGCGACACCGTCGCGGGGTCACGATCGGCGCGCTCGCACGCGCGCTCGAGCACTGCGACCCGATCCGCGTAGCGCTCGTGCGTCCACTCCCAACACGTGTTCCATCCATCGGCCAGATCAGCGACCACCTGCAGGAGTCGGTCGCCCGAACCGCCGACGATGATCGGCGGCGTCGGGCGTTGCAACGCGGCCGGCTGGTTCACCGCGTCGTGCGCGCGGTGGTAGACGCCGTCGTGAGTGAACGGTCCGCCGCTGAGCATGCCGCGGGTCACGGTGATCGCGTCGCGCAGGCGCGCCAGTCGCACGCCGGGCGTGGGGAGGTCCATCCCGATCGCGTGGTACTCAGGCTCGTACCACCCCGCGCCCAGCCCCACGTCGATGCGGCCGCCGGAGATCACGTCGAGCGTGGCGAACGCCTTCGCGAGCACCGACGCGGGCCGGAGTGCTTCGCAGATCACGAGGGTGCCGAGGCGAACACGCTCGGTGACGCGGGCGAGCGCGCCAAGGGTCGCGATCGGCTCGAAGCCGTGGTACGGGCCGCCCTCGTGGCCGTACTTGTCGAGGCCGAGGAAGAGGTGGTCGCAGAGCCAGACCGAGTCGTAGCCCGCCGCCTCCGCGGTGGTCGCGAACTCAGCCAGCGTCGGCCACGACAGCGGCGCGGCGCCGGCCACCGAATAGTCGAACTGGGGCAACGCGAGGCCGACACGCATGCGAGGCGGAGCCTATCGGTGCGGCCGTACCCTGCAGTCGTGCTGGAGTGCGTGCCGAACGTGTCGGAAGGGCGCAACCACGCGCTGATCGACGAGCTCGGCGCAGCATGCGGCGTCTCGTTGCTCGACGTGCACCGCGACGCCGACCATCACCGCAGCGTCTTCACCCTCGCCGGGCCCGGCGAGCGCGACTGCGAGCCCGCGGTGCGAGCGCTCGCGCACGCGTTGATGCGTCGCATCGATCTCGCCGATCACGACGGGGTGCACCCGCGCACCGGTGCGCTCGACGTGGTGCCGTTCGTCGCGCTCACCGGCACCGGTGCCGCCGTCGCGCGCGAGGCCGCGCTCGAGTTCGGTGCGTGGGCCGCTGACGAGCTCGGCACTCCGGTGTTCTTCTACGGCGATGCCGACGAGCAGCACCGCACGCTGCCGTCGGTGCGCACGACGGCGTTCGAACGGCGCGACCCCGACATCGTGCCCGCGGTCGTGCGACCGGAGCTCGGCGCGGTCGCCGTGGGCGCGCGTCCGGTGTTGGTCGCGGTCAACTACGAGCTCGACCGCGACGACGTTGCGTCGGCGCGCCGCATCGCCCACGACGTGCGCGAGCGCGACGGTGGGCTCCCGGGTGTGCGCGCGCTCGGGTTCCGGCTCGCGTCACGCGGCGTCGCCCAGGTGTCGATGAACCTCGTCGCACTCGAACGCACCGGTGTGGAAGCCGCGTACGTCGCCGTGCGCGGCGCGGCACGTCGGTACGACGCCGACGTCACGCGCGTGGAGCTCGTCGGCCTGCTCCCCGCGCAGGAGCTCGAGCGTTGCAGCCAGGAGTTCCTCGAATGGTCTGGGCTCTCCCCCTCCCAGACCATCGAGTCGCGCCTCGCCGCAGTCACCTAGCCCCAACCGGCGTCAGAAACCCGAGCCTGAGGCGGGGTATCGACGCCAGAACGGATCCGGGGCGGGTCAGGCGCCGATGGCGTCGCGGCGCTCGAGCGCACGGGCCCGACGCACCCGGCGACGCTCCCGCTCGGAGAGGCCGCCCCAGATCCCGAACTTCTCACCGTGGGCGAGGGCGTACTCGAGGCAGTCGCCCTGCACCTCGCAGCTGCGGCACACCGCCTTCGCTTCACGCGTCGACGCCCCACGCTCCGGGAAGAAGAGGTCGGGGTCGACCCCCAGGCAGTTCGCCTGCTCCTGCCAGCGCCGCTCGCCATTGCTGGGACGCTGCGGCGCGACCAGCGAGGCGAGCCCGGTGGGCATCGGCGCGACCCCCACTGGGCTCGCAGCCGGTGCCGCTGCCACCGCACTGGGCGCGGACTCGATGGATCGCTGGGTGATCGCCACGGAATCGGTCATCGGCGTTGCTCCTCGTACTCCTCGTCTTCCTCGCTGCTGCCGTGCAGCGAGGCCTCTCCCCGAGGTCGAAATGACGCCTCTGGAATTACAATGGTGTTACTATGCTCGGTCGTGAGCCCGCGCGCAAGGGGTTTCTTCCTCGCGTCAGGGACTGCACGTGGTGTGGCGGTGCGCGGCGTCTCGTCCGCTTCCGACGTGCAGACCCACCGAGGTGCGCAGTCGGGTGTCCGCGCGCTCGGTCCCTGTAGCGCTTCGGTGTCCGAACGTACGCTGCACACCATGGGCCCCCGCCTCGAGGTGGCGCTGGGCGACATCACCGCCGAGCAGGTCGACGCGGTCGTCAACGCGGCCAACACCTCCTTGTTGGGCGGCGGCGGGGTCGACGGCGCGATCCACCGTCGCGCCGGTCCGGGTCTGCGCGACGCGTGCCGTGTGCTCAACGGGTGCGCGTACGGCGACGCCAAGGCCACGAAGGGCTTCGACCTCCACGCCAAGTTCGTGATCCACACCGTCGGCCCGATCTGGGACGGCGGTGATCACGGCGAGGCGCGACTGCTCGCGAGCTGCTACCGCCGCTGTCTCGAAGTGGCCGACGAGATCGGCGCCGCGTCAGTGGCGTTCCCCGCCATCAGCACCGGGGCGTATCACTACCCCGTCGCCGAGGCCACGCGCATCGCGGTCGCCACCGTGCGCGCCACCATCACGAGCGTCGAAGTGGTCCGCTTCGTGTGCTTCGACGGCGCGGTCCACGAGCGCTACCTCCACGAGCTCGCCAGCTAGCTGGGCTTGCTCTTCTGCGTTCGGCACGCAGTTAGGACGCGCGGCGGTTGCGGTTCGACGTGCGGCGTTGGTCGAG
>JBEVLJ010000043.1:0-4082 GCA_040509195.1 Acidimicrobiia bacterium | reverse complement strand
TACGTCGGTGCCGAGCTCGGGTTCAGCCCGCGCCGGATGGATCGACTGCGGTACGCGGCGCTCATGCACGACATCGGCAAGCTGATCGTGCCGAATCAGCTGCTCAACAAGCCGGGCCGTCTCACCGAGCAGGAGTTCGAGCGCGTGCGCCGCCACGAAGGCGTGTCGGTCGAGTTGCTGCGCCGCATCGATTTCCTCGCACCGGTGGCCGGAGACACCACGACCGAAGCGGCCACTGCTGCTGTCGCCGGTGAGGGTCTTGTCGAGCCGACGATCATCCACGTCGCCGACGCGTTCGACGCGATGACGTCGACGCGTTCGTACCGAAAGGCGCTCACGCAGGAGATCGCGTTCGACGAATTGCGGAAGGGCGCGGGCACGCAGTTCAGCGCCGAGTGCGCCGAAGCGCTCATCCGGGCGATCGAACAGCGCGGCGAGCACTACGGCGCTGGGTACGAGGACGACGTGCACGACTGGAAGGTCGCGCCTCCGGAGGCAGGGACGGGTTCCGCCGGCCTCGGCGACCTCTTGCCCAATGCGGCGGACGCGTGCGACACGCCCGACGTGGCGCCGGCCGTCGCACCCCGAACGCGCGCGCGGTCGAGCCAGTCGTGAACCGTTGGGCGCGGGTGGCAGTGCTGTTCGGTGGCGGCGCGGGCGTCGCGCTCGGCGCCAACCTCGCCCGTCCCGGCACACCGTGGTCGGCACTCGCGCTGATCGGCGGTGCGATCGCGGCTGGTGAGTTGATCGTGATGCAACCGCCGCTGCGCGCCGCATTGCCCATCTCGTTCGCGTACATGGTGGTGCTCGCTCGACGCGCGACGATCGGCGAGGCCACGGTCGTGCTGCTGGTCGCGATGCTCGCGACGTTCCTCGTGCGCAACGAGCCCACGTCGGTCGAGGCGCGACTCGCGCTCTTCGTCGAGCGGATGCTCGAAGGTCTCGCGGCGGTGCTCGTGTTCCACGGCATCGTCACCGCGCTCGACTCGCCGACCGATCGCGGCGGAGTGCTGTTCGCGTTGGGTTGCGCGGCCATCGCGCCGTTGATCGTCGCCGAAGGCGCGCGGATGGTGCGCGAACGAACCTGGCAGATCACGACGCACGGTCGCACCGCCGACCTTGCCCTCGTGACCAGCGCGACGCTCATGGGGGTGAGCGACCTCGGCATCAACGGTTCGGGCGGCATGGGCCTGTGGGGCCCGCTCGTCTTCACGATCCCGCTGCTCGCGGCGGCCTACTCGTACGAGCACCTCGACGAGATCCGTCGCACCTACGACCAGACGATCCGCGCCCTCGGCGCGGCGCCAGAACTGGGCGGCATCGTGCGCGACGGCCACTCGGTTCGCGTGGCGTCGCTGGCCGTGTCGATCGGCGCGGAGCTCGGCTTTTCGCGCCATGAGCTCGCGCAACTCGAGACGGCCGCGTTGTTGCACCACCTCGGACAGGTCTGTCTCGACGAGCCGGACGACGGCCGCGCGCCTGAGCCGGCCGCAGTGGCCGCGTCGGGCGCGCAGATCCTTCGGAGCACTCCGCTGCTCGCGCCCGCCGGCGACATCATCGCGGCGGAGTCGTTGCCGTCCCGTGAGCGCATCGGCTCACGGCCCTCGGTGTTGTCGGGTCAGGTGTTGAAGGTCGCGAGTGCGTTCGACGAGCTGTCGGCTGGTCACATGGAGCAGGCGCCGTTCGCGCTGGAAGCGCTCTACTGCGCGCCGGCGTACCTCTACGACGGTCGGGTGCTCGCCGCGTTGGAGGTCGTGATGGACCGCGCCGGACTGTTGGAGCCCGCAGCCTGACCGATCAGGTCGCGACCTCGGGCGTCGGATCGACCAGTACGCCCCGGCGCCGGGGACGACGGCTTGCTTCGAAGCACACGTCGGCGACGCCGAGGCCGATGATCACGTCGCCGATCGAGAACTGCTGATTCGGGATCCCGGGTGCCGACAGCACGTCGCCGAGGAACGGCAGCAGGTCGTCGTCTTCCTGCGGACGGTGCTTCACCGTGCGCTCGATCGGCTCGTGCACCTCTTGCCCGTTGCGCTCGACGACGTCGTCCTTCGTGGGCATGCCCTGGTTGAGCGTGATCACCAACACGTTGAGCGCGATGCCGATCGTGACGACGATCATTCCGCTCGTGCGGCGGTTGAGGAAGCAGAACGTGAGGATCATCACGTACGTGCCGATCAACAGACCGAAGCCGACGTCGTCGAGTCGCGCGGTGGACAGCGTGACGAACTCGAGCGCGAGTTGCGCCACCAGCGCGACGAGCAACAGCCACAGCGCGCGGAAGCGGATCCGACCCAGCCGTTCGAAGCTTCCTCTGGTCAGCACGACCACCAGGACCGAGAGCACGATCGTGCCGATCGCGAAGACCACACGAACACCGTACCGAGTGGGTCAGTAGTTGGCGGGGAGCAGCTGTTCCAGATACGTGTAGAAGAAGAAGAGCACGACGAGGAACGGCACCGCGCCGAGGAACCACACGTACCAGCGCGGGTACCGGTGGAACACGTACCACCACGCGAGCCCGACGAGCAGCGCGATCAGTCCCCAGACCAACGCGGGCGTGCGCGAAGACGTCTCGCCGTCGAGCCCGTCGATCATGGTGGGCACGTCGCCCGGGCGCGCGGTCGACGGCAGCGGTTGCGCGCCCGGTGGCAGCACGAGTGACGCCTGCACGATGAGTCGCTGCGCGGCCGAGTACTTCGGGTTGCACGTGGTGAGCGTGAGCGTGGCCGCGATGCCGCCGGGCGCGGCGGTGTCGATGACGGGTCCGAGCACGTCGCCGTCGTCGGGATCCACCGCGAACGGCTCCTTGTTCACCTGGTACGTGAACCTGCCCTGCACCGTCGTCAGCACGATCTCGTCGCCCTTGACCAGCTGATCAAGGTCAGCGAACGGCGCGCCGTAGGTGCTGCGGTGCCCCGCGATCGCGACGGTTCCCGTCTGCCCGGGCAGCGCCGTCCCTGGATAGTGGCCGGGTCCCTTGCGGAGGTCGGCGACGTTCACGCCTTCGACCACGACCTGCGAGATGCCGATCTTGTCGATCTCGATCTTCGCGACCGGGTCGCCGTTGGGTGGCACCACGATCGCCGGCACGGTGGTGCTGGTGCCCGGGGTGGTGGTCGATGGCACGGTGGTGCTGGCGCCGGGATCGCCGACCGTCGTCGTCGGCGTCGAGGTCGACGAGCCGCCGCCGGTGAGCGTGCGCTCGAACTGCTGCTGAAGGTCGTCCTGTGCTCGGGCCTGGAGGACCCCGGTGCCCCAGAGCTGGTAGGCCACGAAGAGCAGGAGCAGGATGCCGGCGGTGACAAGGACGCGACCGGTCGCACCGAGAAACGTCCGCATGGCGTGAGAGGGTAACGCCGCGTGATGCGCGTGCCGGTTCGACCCATCGAGGTGACCGTTCGTACACTCGTGCTCTTCGATCGCCACGCCGATCTGCTCGGAGGCGAGTGTGTCTGTCGTCCGTCTCCGCTCTGCCGTGTGCCTGCTCGGCCGATTCCCTGCGCTCGCGGGGGTCGACCTGGACGCGGCGGCAGGCGAGGTCGTGCTGCTCTCCGGCGCCAACGGCGCGGGCAAGACGACGTTGCTCCGGCTTCTCGCGGGGCTCGTGCCGCTCTACTCGGGTGAGGCGATGGTGCTCGATCACGACCTCGCGCGTGACCGTCGCAGCGCGCGGCGTGACCTCGCCCTCGTCGGTCACGACACCTTCTGTTACGACGACCTCACGGTGATCGAGAACCTCGAGTTCGCCGCACGCGCCGCCGGACGCGATGCCTCGAAGGCGTCCGACGCGATGGAGCGACTCGGGCTCGGCGCGCAGCGCGACGTTCCCCACCGACGACTGTCGGCCGGCCAACGTCGACGGCTCTCGCTCGCGGTGGCGTTCTCGCGCGATCCGCAACTGCTCTTGCTCGACGAACCACACGCGGGGCTCGACGCCGCCGGTCGTGGGGTGCTCGACGAGAGCGTGCGCGCCGCGCGCACCGAGGGTCGCACGGTCGTGCTCGCGTCGCACGAGCTCGACCTGGCGCGGCCGCTCGCCGATCGAGAAGTCGTTCTCGCCGCCCGCCGGGGGGGAG
>JBEVLJ010000042.1:0-11272 GCA_040509195.1 Acidimicrobiia bacterium | reverse complement strand
CGATCATCAACTTCGTGAAGCGCGAGTACTCGCTCGCGCTCGGCGAGCGCACCGCCGAAGAAGTGAAGATGCAGCTCGCGAGCGCGTGGCCGCTCGAAGAGGAGATCTACGCCGAGGTGCGCGGCCGCGACCTCGTGAGCGGGCTCCCGAAGACGATCGTGATCTCCACCATGGAGATCCGCGAAGCCATCGAGGAGCCGACCGCCGCGATCGTCGACGCGGTGAAGGTCACCCTCGACAAGACCCCGCCCGAGCTCGCCGCCGACATCATGGAGCAGGGGATCATGATCACCGGCGGCGGATCGCAGCTGATCGGCCTCGAGAACGTGATCCAGGCCGAGACCGGCATGCCCGTGTACCGCGCCCAGCACCCGCTCTATTCCGTGGTGCTCGGCTCGGGCCAGTGCCTGGAGAACTTCGATGTGCTCCAGCAGGTCCTGAGCTCCGGGTCCCAGGACTGACCGCGCCTGCGGGCGCGGAGTTGTCGTCGTGGTCGTCCATCGCCAGGATCACCGTCGTCGGTGGACCTTGGTGCTCCTGATCATCACGTCGTTCGTGTTGATCACGCTCGACGAACGCGGCTCCGGCATCATCGAATCCGCGCGCAGCGCGGCGCAAGACATCGTGGTGCCGATGCAGAACGCGGTCGACGATGCGATCCAGCCGGCGGTCGACTTCTTCGACGGCCTCGGCCGCGGCAACGAGCTCGAAGCCGAGAACACGCGGTTGAAGAACCAGATCGCGAAGTTGCAAGGTGAGCTCGAGGCAGGCAAGGCCGCGGTCGCGGAGAACAAGGACCTGAAGCAGGCGCTCGACATCCCCCAGATCGACGACTTCGACGGTGTGGTCGCGTCGGTCGTGTCGGGCTCGGTCGACAACTTCCATCGCACGTGGCGCATCAACAAGGGCAGCTCGTCGGGCATCGCCGTCGACATGCCCGTGGTCATTGGCGGTGACACCGCAGCTGCCCTCGTCGGCG
The DNA here is from genome assembly GCA_040509195.1 of Acidimicrobiia bacterium. Classification (GTDB taxonomy): domain Bacteria; phylum Actinomycetota; class Acidimicrobiia; order IMCC26256; family DASPTH01; genus DASUMF01. The sequence continues at coordinate 10,293 of JBEVLJ010000042.1, read as the reverse complement.
TCGTCGACCGCGTGTCGACGAACAGCGCGACCATCCGCCGCATCGACGACCGCGGCTTTCGCGCGGCCGCGCAACTGATGAACGTCGACGGCAGCGCGGGACCCGCGGGCGCGGTAAGTGGCAACGCGAACAGTCGCCTGCTGTCGTTCGAGCTGTACGACATCACGAACTCCGGCATCGCGATCGCGAAGGACCAGTTCGTGCAGACCGCGACGGTCGGGTCGAAGTTCCCACCCGGGCTCGCGATCGGCACCGTGGTGGGAGACGTGCCGGCGGGAACCGCGGCGCGACGCGACGCGCGCGTGAAGCCGATCGTCGACCTCGACGCGGTCGACGTGGTGAAGGTGCTCCGTTCGTCGCCGTCAGCCGGATGAGGCCGCCCGGATGATGCGGCACCTCAGATGATTCGTCGCGTCCGCCTCGCGTTCGTGATCCTCGCCGCGGTGCTGCTGCAGACCACGGTGTTCACCCATCTCCGGATCGACAACGTCGCGCCCGAGGTGGGGCTGGTGTGCGTGCTGGCGGTGGCGTACGAGGAAGGGCCGAACACTGGCGCGATGTTCGGCTTCTGCATGGGCCTGGCGATCGACTTGTTCCTGGTCACCCCACTCGGGCTCACGGCCATGACCTATGCGATCACCGGCTTCGCGGTGGGGGTGTTCCAGGCCGGGATCGTGCGCTCGTCGCCGTGGATGCCTCCGGTCCTGGGCTTTCTCGGCGGGCTGTTCGGCGGGTTCCTGTTCGTCGCCATCGGGGCCATGGTCGGCCAGGAAGGGTTCCTGTCCGCCGCGGCCATCAAGACCGTGCTCATCGCAGCCATGCTCGATGCCCTGATCGCCCCGATCGTGTTCCCCGTGGTGCGCTGGGCCGCGCGCGAGCCGGAGGCAGGTGGTCTGCGAGACTGGGGCACCTTGCGGGGACCGAGGCGGACACGATGAGGCAAGAGGTCGACAGCCGCGCCCGGCTGGTGATCATCGGCGTGATCGTCGTCGCGCTCTTCACCGGGTTGCTCACCCGACTCTGGTTCCTCCAGGTCGCGGGCGGCGAGAAGCTCGCGGTGAGGGCGCAGAACCAGGCCGATCGCACGGTGCCGGTGCCCGCGTTGCGCGGTTCGATCCTCGACGCCAAGGGCCGCGTGCTCGCCACCACCGTGTTGCAACGATCGCTCGTCGTCGATCGCCAGAAGCTCAGCACCGAACAGAAGGCCGCGTTGATCCCGCAGCTCGCGTCGCTGCTCGGCAGTTCTCCGGAGGAGATCGCGAAGGATCTCGAGTCGCAGCAGTACTCGCCGTACGAGCCCGTGCCCGTTGCCGGTGCGCTCTCGTTGGAGCAGTTCAACTTCGTCAACGAGCACGCGCAGCTCTTCCCGCACACCGCGATCTCGAACATGCCGGTACGCGTGTATCCGCAAGGAATCGTGGCCGCGCACGTGCTCGGGTACATCGGCAAGATCAATGCCGGAGAGATGAAGGCGCGCCCGGACGACGGGTACCAGGACGACGACGACATCGGCAAGGACGGCGTCGAGCTCAAGTACGAAGCGGAGCTGCGCGGCACGCCGGGCGTCGACAAGGTCTCGGTCGACAACACCGGACGCGTCACCAACGTGCGCACGGTGCGCGACCCCGTGCCCGGCCACGACGTGCAACTGAGCATCGACCTCGACGCGCAAGTGATCGCGCAGGATTCGCTGCAACAGGGCATCGACGGCGCCGGCCGCACCGTCGACCCGGCGACGGGGCGTTACAACACGCCGGTCGGTGGCGCGGTGGTCGTGCTCGACGCGCGCACCGGACAGCTGGTGGCGATGACGTCGGCGCCCACGTTCGATCCGAACGACTTCCTGAACGGCACCGCCGACAAGTACTTCAGCGATCCGGCATCGCCGCTCATCGATCGCGCGCTGAGCGGCTACGCGCCAGGTTCCACGTTCAAGCTCTTCTCGTCGATCGCGATGTTGCAGGACGGCCTGCGTGCCCCTGGCGACTCCGTGTATGACGACGGTGTCTTCGAGATGGGCGGCGAGGGTCAGAACAAACAGAACGCGGGGAAGGTCGCGCACGGCACGGTCGACCTCGCGCGCGCACTCACGGTGTCGAGCGACTTCTACTACTACGGCATCGGCAACGATCTCTGGAACCAGTACCGCAACGAAAATCAAGACGAGACGGACGTGCACCCGCGTGGGTACGCGATTCAGAACACGGCGCGGTTGTTCGGGTTCGACGCACCCACGGGGGTGGAGCTCCCGGGGGACTCGAGTGGGAAGATCCCCGATCGCGCGACGAATGCGGTCGACTTCAAGGACAGCCCCGACGACTTCGCCCGCAAGTGGAAGCGTGGTGACAGTGCCGACCTCGCGGTGGGTCAGGGCGCGACGCTCGTGACGCCCCTGCAGCTCGCTGACGGCTACGCCGCGTTCGCGAACGGTGGAACCCTGCACACGCCGCAGCTGCTCAAGAGCATCCTGCAGTCGCACGCAGGGTTGCCCGACGGTCAGCTCGGCCCGGTGGTGCGCACGACGAGCCCGATCGTGAAGACCCAGACTGGGCTCGACCCCGGATTCCGCGACGCCATCTTCGCTGGGCTGCACGGCGTTGTGTACAGCGGTGAAGGCACGGCGTATGCAGCGTTCTACACGTATGAGGGTCCGACGGTCATCGGCAAGACGGGCACCGCGCAGAACACAGGGAAAAGCGACACGTCCTGGTTTGCCGCGATCACGAACGCCGACAACGACCCGAACCTGCCGCAGTACGTGGTGATCGCCATGGTGGAGGAGGGCGGGTTCGGCGCCGAGGTGTCGGCCCCGATCGTGCGTCGCGTCATCGACTACCTCAACGGGAACGCGACGCCGCCCCCCGTCACCGTCGCGCCGTACAACCCCAACGCCAAGACGACGGCCGACTGATGGGGGTCGACGAGTGGATGTGATGACCCGCCGCCGCAGTGGCGGCGGCGCGCCGGCGTCGCGCCAAGGGTTTCGCGATCGCTACGACGCGACCGCGCCGATGCGTCACTTCGACTTCGTGCTCGTCGGCACCGTGGTCGCGCTCAGCCTCTTCGGCCTGGTGATGGTGTGGTCGGCGAGCCGGCACCGGATCCCCGGCGACGAGCTCTACTTCGTGAAGCGACAGGCGATGTACGTCGTGCTCGGCATCGCGGCCATGGCTGCGGTGATCGCGGTCGACTACCGCCGGTTCGCCGACCACGCGTTGCTCGCGTACCTCGCGGCAGTGGCCGCGCTGTTCCTCGTGATCAGTCCGCTCGGCTCCAACATCAAGGGCAACCAAGCGTGGTTCCAGCTGCCCGGTGGGTTCACGTTGCAGCCGTCGGAGTTCGCGAAGTTCCTGATCGTCATCGCGCTGGCCGGGTACTGCAATCACTACCGCGGTGAGCTCGATGCGTGGCGGCTCAGCACGATCCTCGCGTTGGCCGCCGTCCCCCTCGGGCTCGTGATGCTCCAGCCCGACTTCGGCACGCTCATGGTGCTGATGGTGATCCTCGTCGGGCTGCTCATCGTCGCCGGCCTCACCACCCGTCAGATGTTGGTGCTCGTGCTGCTCACCGGCACCGGCATCTTCATGATGGTGAACCTCGGGTTCGTGAAGCAGTACCAGATCGACCGGCTCAATTTCCTCGATCGCGACCACACGAGCGCGCAGTCGAGCGGCTACAACCAGGAGCAGTCGATCCAGGCCATCGCGAACGGTCGTGGCACCGGTGAGGGGATCGGGAAGGGCACGTCGACGCAGGGCAGCTTCGTGCCCGAGCAACACACCGACTTCATCTTCACCGCGGTGGGGGAGGAGCTCGGTTTCGTGGGTTCGGCCGGCCTCCTCGCGGTGCTCGGCCTGATCCTGTGGCGGATGTGGCGGGCCGCCCGTCTCGCTCGCGACTTCTTCGGCGTCTTGGTGTGCGTGGGCATCCTGGCGATGTTCGCGTTCCAGATCTTCGAGAACGTCGGCATGACCCTCGGGATCATGCCGGTCACCGGCATCCCGTTGCCCTTCATGAGCTACGGCGGCTCCTCCATGATCGCCACCTTCGCGTGCATCGGCCTGGTCGCCAACGTCAGCATGAGACGGTTCCAGTAATTCGCAGTCGCTCGCTGTTTGAGTGCGGCTTCTGCGGCAAGGTGGACTCGCTCGCTCCTGGCGTCCCTACGCTCGCTGGCGCTCGCTTCGGAGACGCAGAAGGGGCTGTGGATATCTCGCTCTGGTAGGATCCGGAACAGATGTCAAACCTGTGGCCGAGGGTCGAGCCCCTCCTGGCCAGGGTGGAGAAGCCCGCTCGTTACATCGGAATGGAGCGAGGCAGCCTGCGGCCGGTCCACCGGCCCGACGCCACGTCGTGGCTCCTCGTCTATCCCGACACGTACGAGATCGGTCTGCCCAACCAGGGGCTCCAGATCCTCTACGAGATCCTCAACGAACGCGACGACGCCGTGGCGGAGCGCGCCTACGCGCCCTGGCTCGACATGAGCGCGGAGATGCGCAAGGCCTCCGTGCCGCTGTTCTCCGTCGACACCCACCACCACGGTGGCGCCTTCGACGTGATCGCGTTCGGTCTCGCGGCCGAGCTCGTGTACACCAACGTGCTCGAGTGCCTCGACCTCGCGGGCGTGCCCGTGCGCGCCGAGCAACGCCGCCCGGAAGACCCGATCGTGGTCGCCGGCGGCCACTGCGCGTACAACCCCGAGCCGATGGCCGACTTCGTCGACGTGTTCGTGATCGGCGACGGCGAAGAGGTGATCGGCGAGATCACCGAGATCGTGGGCGAATGGAAGCGCTCAGGACGCACCGCGCGTGAGGGCGTGCTGCGCGAGCTCGCGACGGTCCCGGGCGTGTACGTGCCGTCGATGTACGAGGTCGACTACGACGGTCCGTTCATCCGCGAAGTGCGGCCGCGTTTCGCCGACGTGCCGGAGCGCATCGACAAGCGCACCGTGGCCGATCTCGGCCAGTGGCCGTACCCGAAGAACCAGCTGGTGCCGATCGTCGAGGTCGTGCACGACCGCCTCAACGTCGAGGTGTTCCGCGGCTGCACGCGTGGGTGTCGCTTCTGCCAAGCCGGGATGATCACGCGTCCGGTGCGCGAACGGCCCGAAGAGCAGGTGCGCACCATGGTGCGCGACGGGCTGCGTCGCACGGGGTACGACGAAGTCGCGCTCACGTCGCTCTCGACTGCCGACTTCTCGGGGATCGACGGCCTCGTCGCCGGTCTGGTGAACGAGCAGGAGGGCTGCGCCAACGTCGGCTTGTCGTTGCCGTCATTGCGGGTCGACGCGTTCACCGTCGGGCTCGCGAGCGAGATCCAGAAGGTGCGTCGCACCGGCCTCACGTTCGCGCCCGAGGGCGGCACGTGGCGCATCCGCCAAGTGATCAACAAGCTCATCACCGACGACGACCTGTTCGCTGCGGTCGAAGGTGCCTACTCGCAGGGTTGGCAGCGCGTGAAGCTCTACTTCCTGATCGGCGTGCCCACCGAGATGGACGAAGACACCATGGGCATCGCGCACCTCGCGCGTGAAGTGGTGAAGATCGGCAAGAAATACACGAAGAAGGCAAGTGCAACCGCGTCGGTCGGCGGCTTCGTGCCGAAGGCGCACACGCCGTTCCAGTGGTTCGGCCAGAACGGTGTCGACGAGCTGCAGCGCAAGGTCTGGATGCTGCGCGACGACATGAAGAAGAGCGGGGCCACGCTGCGCTGGCACGATCCCAAAGCAAGTTTTGCGGAAGGCATCGCCGGGCGTGGCGACCGCCGCATCGGCAAGGTGATCGAGCGCGTGTGGCGCGCGGGCGGCACGTTCCAGGAGTGGAGCGAGCACTTCGACCTCACCCGCTGGACCGACGCGATGGCCGCCGAAGGGCTCGACCCCGACTGGTACACCACGCGTCACCGCACCGACGACGAGATCCTGCCGTGGGATCACATCGCTGCCGGGCTGCACCGCGACTTCCTCTGGGATGACTGGCAGGCCGCGCTGGCCGAGCACGGCCTCCCCGATTGTCGGTGGACGCCCTGCTACGACTGTGGGGTGTGCACCGACTACGCCCTCGAGCACGTGGTCGCTTCGGCCACGCCGCCCGCGGGTGGGAGCCAGGGCACCGGGCAGGGACTGTCGTTCGCCAGCACGACTCCTGGCGCGACCGTCGCCACCCCGGTCTCGATCGGCGTGCCGACCATGCGAGGTACGGCGTGAGGGGAACGGCCGGCCACCCCGTTCGCCTGCGTTTCACCAAGCGCGGCAAGGTCCGGTTCATCGGGCACCGCGACGTCGCCCGCGCGTTCGACCGTGCCTTCCGCATCGAGCAGTTGCCGCTCGCGTTCACCGAGGGGTTCTCGCCCCGGCCGAAGGTGAGCTTCGGGTTGGCGTTGTCGGTCGGGCACGAGAGCGAGGCCGAATACCTCGATTTCGAGCTCGACGAGATCGTCGACCCCGACGAGCTGGTCGGTCCGCTCAGCGCCGCGTTGCCCGAGGGCATCGACGTCACCGGCGCGGTCGCGCTGGTCGACCGAGCCCGCGCGCTCCAAGAGTCCGTCACCGCGGTCGACTACCTCGTCGCACCGATCGATGCGAACGACCAGCTCGTCAGCGCCTCGCTGCTCAGCGAGCTCGTCGACCTCGCGCACCGCAGCACCGAGCTTCCGGTCACCCAGGTCCGCAAGGGCAAGGAACGCGTCGAAGACGTCCTGCCCGTCATCCGCACCATCGAGCTCGTGCACACGGACGGCTTCGATCAGGCCAGCCCTGATCTGGGCACGTCGGCTGTGCTCGAGCTGTCACTGTCCACCCAACCACGCGGTGCTCGTCCGCGCGAGATCCTCGAAGCCCTCGGCGTCGCCGCCGGCCTCCCTCTCGCGGGTGAAACCACGCTCTTCGAGGGCCGTGTGGTACGAACCGCCCAATGGATCGAGCACAACGGCGCGCGGCAGGAGCCGCTGGAAGCCGATGTGCTCACGCGCACCCCACAGGTGTGCGCGTCATGAGAGAAGGAACCCATGTCCGACGACACGATGCGCGAGACGGCCGCACCTGCGGCATCCAGCGCCTCAACACCCACCGGCGCACCGACCACGGCTGCGCCCGAAGCTCCGGGAGCGCCTGACGGCACTGCGGCGCCCGGCACCACGCCACAGCTCGGCCCCGACGGCTTGCCCAAGCCCCGCCGTCGGCGCGGCTCGCGTGGCGGACGCAACCGGACGAAGCCCGCGAACGCGAACGGCGCGGCGAACGGCGTCACTGGTGACGCGGACGACGTCGACGACGACCTGCCCGAGCACGAGAACGACGCCATCGCCGATCGCGGGCTGACGTCCGACGACGTCGCGGCCGTCGCGATGGAAGACGCGGGGCTCGTGGAGCCGGGCATCGTGCGCCCGGAGCCCGCGACCGAGCCGCGACCGCGCGTCGGCGATTCGCGCCCGGCGCCGAAGATCGGCGACAGCCGTCCCGCACCGGTGGCCGCGCCGGCTGATGGCGCGAGCGACAACGGCGAGGGCGCGGGGGAAGGTGCGCCGAAGCGTCGTCGCCGTCGTGGTGGACGAGGCCGAGGGCGTGGCGGCGCGGGTGGGGGAGCTGGCGCCAGTCAGGGAGCGCAAGGCGGTCAGAGCGGCGGTTCGGCGGGGCCTGGTCGCAGCGGCGGCGGGAACGGCGGACGCGGTCAGGGGCAGGGCAACGGATCGGGCGCGCGTCAACACGAGGTCGTGCGCGCCGACATGAGCTTCGACGACGAGCCCGCGCTCGAGCTCGACGACGACGTGCTCGAGCGCAGGCGTGGACGTACCCGCAAGGGTCGTCCCGCCGGCCGCTACATGATGTGCGTGCACGTGTTGGAGGGTGGCCACACCCACATCGCGGTGCTCGAGGGTCGCAACCTCGTGGAGCACACGCTCGCCACGCCGAGCGGGAACGAGTCGATCGACGGCAACATCTACGTCGGTCGGGTGCAGAACGTGTTGCCCGGCATGGAAGCCGCGTTCGTCGACATCGGCACGCCCAAGAACGGTGTGCTGTACCGCGGCGACGTCGCGTTCGACAAAGCCGACGTGGAGGGCGGCGGCCGTCCGAAGATCGAACGCATGCTCAAGAACGGCCAGACCGTGCTCGTGCAGGTCACGAAGAACCCGATCGCGCACAAGGGCGCGCGCCTCACACAAGAAGTGAGCCTTGCCGGGCGCTTCCTCGTGATGGTGCCGAACGAGCCCGACACCTACGGCATCTCGAAGCGTCTGCCCGACGACGAACGCAAGCGCTTGCGTCGCATCCTCGACGACCTGCGCCCGAAGGATGCGGGCCTCATCGTGCGCACCGCCGCCGAAGGCGCCACCACCGACGAGCTCGAGCGTGACGTTCGCCGTCTGCGGTCGCAGTGGGAGCAGATCTCGGAGGTGCAAGCGAAGTCGAAGGGCGCGCGGCTCGTGTACCAGGAGCCCGACCTCGTGCTGCGGCTCATCCGCGAGGAGTTCACCAAGGAGTACCGCGGCATCGCGATCGACGACCGCGCGCTCTACGAGAGCACGAAGGCGTACGTCGAGGCGATGGCGCCGGAGCTCGCCGACCGCGTCGAGTACTACGACGCCGAGGAAGAGGGCCTCCCGATCTTCGAGCGCTTCCACGTGTCGGAGCAGCTGCTCAAGGCACTCGATCGCAAGGTGTGGCTGCCATCGGGTGGTTCGCTGATCATCGAGCGCACCGAGGCCCTCACCGTGATCGACGTGAACACCGGCAAGAACGTCGGCAAGTCGAACCTCGAGGAGACCGTCTTCCGCAACAACCTGGAAGCGGCCGAGGAGGTGGCGCGCCAGCTCCGGCTGCGCGACATCGGCGGGATCATCGTGATCGACTTCATCGACATGGAGATCGCCCGCAACCGCGACGAGCTCATGCGCACGTTCCGCGACGCCCTGGGCCGTGACAAGACCCGCACCCAGGCCTTCGAGATGTCGGAATTGGGCCTCGTGGAGATGACGCGCAAGCGGATCTCCGAGGGTCTCGTCGAGTCGTTCAGCCAGACCTGCCCGTCGTGCCAGGGCCGAGGCTTCCTCCTCGACGAAGCCCTGTTGCACTCGATGGACTAGCCTTTCCTGGTTCAGGTTCCACTTCGAGGGGTTTCCACGCGCCATGTATGCAGTCATCAACACCGGGGGCAAGCAGTACCGGATCGAACCCGGTGAGCGTCTCGAAGTCGAGCGCCTCGCGGGTGGCGAGGGGAGCGAAGTCGAGCTCACCCCGGTGCTCCTCGTCGACGGCGACACCGTCCACGCGAGCCGGAGCCAGCTCGCCGGCGCGACCGTGAAGGCCACCATCGTGGGCGCCACCCGTGGCCCGAAGATCGACGGCTTCACCTACAAGAACAAGAGCAACAACCGTCGTCGCTACGGCCACCGCCAGGACCTCTCGGTGATCGAGATCACTGCGATCAACCCGGCGAAGCAGAAGGCCGCCAAGAAGTCGGCGGCGAAGTCCGACGACGACGCCACTGACGCGAAGGACGCCTGATGTCGAAGAAGAAGGGCGCGGCTTCCTCGCGCAACGGTCGTGACTCTGCGGCGCAGCGTCTCGGCGTGAAGGTCTACAGCGGCACCGAGGTGCATGCGGGCACGATCATTGTGCGCCAGCGCGGCACGCGGTTCCACCCGGGCGAGAACGTCGGCAAAGGTCGCGACGACACGTTGTTCGCGAAGGCGAACGGCACCGTGAAGTTCGGTCACCGCGGTGGCCGCAAGCTCGTGGATGTCGTGCCCACCTGATTTCCGCTCTCTCGACGCCTTCGGCGTCGGGCCAAATTTCCGCTCTCGACGCCTTCGGCGTCGGGCCGACTTTCCGCTCGCGACGCCTTCGGCGTCGGGCCGCTCGGGCCCCGGCTCACTGACGTCCTGGTGACCTGCTGCAAGCGGAGGACGTTCGCCTCGGTCGGCTTCGGGCCCGCGCTCTTCGCGTTGCTTCCTAGGCTGACCTGATGGCTTCTGGGAATTTCGTCGACGAGGTGCAGGTGAACCTGCGCGGCGGCGATGGTGGCGCGGGCGCGGTGGCGTTCCGGCGTGAAGCGCACGTTCCCAAAGGCGGTCCCGACGGCGGTGACGGCGGGTCGGGCGGCGACGTCTACCTCCGCGCCGACCGCAACACCGCGTCGCTGCTCTCGTTCCGTGACCATCCGCACCGGCGCGCGCCGTCGGGCACGCACGGTGGCGGTCAGAAGCGTCACGGCGCGAAGGGTGCCGACCTCGAGGTGACGGTGCCTGAGGGCACCAGCGTTCGCGCGCGCGACGGCGAGTTGCTTGCCGACC
>JBEVLJ010000041.1:0-2893 GCA_040509195.1 Acidimicrobiia bacterium | reverse complement strand
TCGACATGTTCCCGTACCCGAGCGGGGAGGGGCTCCACGTGGGCCACCCGTTGGGGTTCATCGGCACCGACGTGTCCGCGCGCTTCATGCGCATGAACGGCTTCAACGTGCTGCACGCGATGGGCTACGACGCGTTCGGCCTGCCCGCGGAGCAATTCGCGGTGGAACACGGTCGTCATCCGCGAGAGACCACCGACTCCAACATCGCCAACATGCGCCGCCAACTGCACGCGCTGGGGCTGGGTCACGACGCGCGGCGCAGCATCGCCACCACCGATCCGCAGTACTACCGGTGGACGCAGTGGATCTTCCTGCAGATCTTCAACGCGTGGTTCGACGAAGACGCGGAACTCGCCGGAGGCGGCAAAGGACGGGCACGCCCGATCGACGAGCTGATCACCGAGCTCCAGTCGGGTGCGCGCGCCACCACCAACGACCTGGTTCCCGACCTCAACCCCGATGGCACGCCGTGGTCGGAGCTCGACGCGGCCACGAAGCGCGCGTTGATCGACTCGTACCGTCTCGCGTACGTCGACGAAGCGCCGGTGAACTGGTGCCCGGGGCTCGGCACCGTGCTGGCCAACGAAGAGGTCACCGCCGACGGTCGCAGCGAACGCGGAAACCACCCCGTGTTCCGTCGCCCGTTGAAGCAGTGGAAGTTGCGCATCACCGCCTACTCCGACCGCCTGCTCGACGATCTCGCGCTGCTCGACTGGCCGGAGTCGATCAAGACGATGCAACGCAACTGGATCGGACGCAGCACCGGAGCATCGGCGTTGTTCTCGGTGGAGGAGCACGAGGGCGTCGACATCGAGGTGTTCACCACTCGTCCCGACACGCTGTTCGGCGCCACCTACATGGTGCTCGCGCCCGAGCATCCGCTGCTCGACACGATCGTGCCGAGTGAATGGCCTGATGCCACGTTGGCCGCCGATTTCGGCGACATGCCCGTGAGTTGGAAGGGCATCTTCGGCGCCGACGAATTGCCGTCGGGCGCGGTGCGCAAGTACGTGGAGTTCGCGAGCCGCAAGAGCGAGCTGGAACGTCAGGCGGAAGGGCGCGACAAGACCGGCGTGTTCACCGGCGCGTTCGCGACCAACCCCACCACCGGTGCGTCGATCCCGATCTTCGTGGCCGACTACGTGCTCATGGGCTACGGCACCGGGGCGATCATGGCGGTGCCCGCGCACGACCAGCGCGACTTCGAGTTCGCGCAGGAGTTCGACCTGCCGATCACCGCGGTGGTGCAACCGCCCGACGCGTGGTTCGCGTCGCATTCGCTCGACGTGGGCGCGCCGGCGAACGAATGGCCCGAGGCGTTCACCGGCGACGGCGTGGCGATCAACTCGACCAACGAGCACGTGTCGCTCGACGGCATGGTCGTCGACGACGCGAAGCGCCGCATCACTGCGTGGCTCGACGCCACCGGCGGTGGCGCGCCGGCCGTCACCACGAAGTTGCGCGACTGGTTGTTCAGCCGTCAGCGCTATTGGGGCGAGCCGTTCCCGATCGTCTACGACGCCGACGACAACCCCATCGCGTTGCCGGAGTCGATGTTGCCGGTGTTGCTGCCGGAGATGACCGACTTCGAGCCGACGATCCTCGCGGAAGACGACCCCCGCCCGCCGGAACCGCCCCTGGCGCGTGCCGACGCGTGGGTGGCGGTCGAGCTCGATCTGGGAGACGGTGAGCAGTTCTACCGACGCGAGACGAACACGATGCCGCAGTGGGCGGGCTCGTGTTGGTACTACCTGCGCTACCTCGACCCCACGAACGAGCAAGCGTTCGTCGACCCCGCGGTCGAGGAGTACTGGATGGTCGGCCACCACGGCGACCCGAATTCCGGTGGCGTCGACTTGTACGTGGGCGGTGCGGAGCACGCGGTGCTGCACCTCTTGTACGCGCGTTTCTGGCACAAGGTGCTGTTCGACCTCGGCCACGTGTCCACGCCCGAGCCGTTCCACCGTCTGTTCAACCAGGGGATGATCACCGCCGCCGCGTACACCGACGAGCGCGGCATGTACGTGCCCGCGGAGCAGGTGGTCGAGCAGGGCGGGGAGTACACGTACGAGGGCGCGCCGGTCGATCGTCACGACGGCAAGATGGGCAAGAGCCTGAAGAACGCGGTCACGCCCGACGACATCTACCGCGACTACGGCGCGGACACGTTGCGCTTGTACGAGATGTTCATGGGACCGCTCGACGCGAGCCGCCCCTGGAACACGCGCGACATCACCGGCGTGCACACGCTGTTGCGACGGTTCTGGCGCAACGTGGTGGATGAAGACACCGGCGCACTGCGCGTCACCGACGCGCCCGCCGACGACGAGACGCGTCGACAGCTGCATCGCACCATCGACAAGGTGCGCGCCGACATGGGCACGCTCGAGTTCAACACCGCGATCGCGAAGCTGTTCGAGTTGAACAACCGCTTGAACGTGGTGGTCGCCGAGACCGGCGAGTCGCCGCTCGAGGTGGTGGAGGCGATGGCGCTGATGCTGTCGCCGCTCGCACCGCACATCGCGGAAGAGGTGTGGTCGCGCCTCGGGCATGAGGGCACGATCACCTACGAGCCATTCCCCGAACCGGATCCCTCGCAGCTCGTCGACGACGAGGTGGAGATCCCCGTGCAGATCAACGGCAAGGTGCGCGGCAAGGTGCGCGTTGCCACCGGTGCCGACGACACCGCCCACGAAGCTGCGGCTCGTGCGGATGTAAAGGTCGCCGAGCTGCTCGACGGCGTGGAGATCCGCAAGGTGATTATCGTCCCCGGCCGCATGGTGAACTTCGTCGTCGCCTGACCGGCATCCGCTCGGATGACGGTCACCATTCACCGCGTGATCGCTCTCCCGTCATGCGCTCGAAACGTGGCCGCGGGAAGCTGAGGCCGACC
>JBEVLJ010000040.1:0-4094 GCA_040509195.1 Acidimicrobiia bacterium | reverse complement strand
TACGTCGCGAGCTCGCTCATCCTCGGTCGACTCATGGTGAAGGGCACGAGCACCGGCGCGCGCATCGGCGCCTTCTTCGCCGGCTTCGGAATCCTGCGCGCGGTCGCGTTGCTCCCTGGCATCGGCTTCCTCGCCTGGTTCCTGGTGTGCATCTACGGCCTCGGAGCGCTGCTGCAAGCGGCCTGGCGGGGTGGTCGCTACGGATCCGACCCTGACGCACCGCGCGACGCCCCGACCACCACACCGGTCGCCGGCGAAGCCTGACCCGACGCGCGAGCACGACCGGCCGACGCCGCGTCGTGTGCGTCGGATCAGAAGTGGTCGGCGGCGGCGGTCCAGCCCTCGGCACGCAAGAGTCGGACGAGCACGATCACCGGCACGAGTCCGATCAGCACGATCAGCAACGCCGGGAGCGCGGCGGCGTCGAGGCGGGAATCTTTCGTGGCTTCCCAGACGGTGATGGCGAGCGTGTCGAAACCGAGGGGTCGCAACAGCGCAGTGGCGGGGAGCTCCTTCATCACTTCGACCATCACGAGCAACGCGGCGGCGATGATCCCCGGCCGCAACAACGGCATGTGGACGTCGGTGAGCACACGCGTGCGATCGGCGCCGAGTGAGCGCGCCGCATCGTCGAGGTTCGTGTCGATGCGGGTCATGCGCGCCTCGACGGAGAAGAACGCGAGCGCGTTGAAGCGAATGATGTAGGCGATGATCAGTCCGAGGATCGTGCCGGTGAAGAGCAACGTGATGCTCACGCCGGCCGAGTCCGCAGCGTCGATGATGTGCCGATCGACCCACACGAGGGGGGAGTACACCGCGACCGCGACGACGGTTCCCGGGATGGCGTAGCCGACGGTCGTGAGACGGGTGAGAAGCTTCCCGGCGCGCGTGGGGCGGGTGCGCTCGCCGTACACCAGCGTGGTGGCGACGAGGATGGCGACGATCGCGGTGATCACACCGAGCATCGCGGTGTTGCGCGTCGCCGCGCCGAGGTTGGGCACCGTGGTGTTGTCGGCGATGGTCTCCGCCGACCACGCGACGAGCTGCGTGACCGGAAGGAAGAACACGACGAGGAGCAGCGCCCACCCCGGGATCGCCGCCAGCCACGCGCGCCACCCGCGGAGGCGAAGCGGCGTGACGGCGTCGCCGTGCCCGAGCGCCTGGTTGTACCGAGCGCGACCGCGCATCAACCGCTCGACGAGCACCAGCAGCAACGTCAGCGTGAGCAACACGGTGGCGAGTTGCAAGGCACCGTTCTCGTCGAACGCGCCGTTCCAGATGCGGTAGATCGCGTTGGTGAGCGCTTGGACGCCGAGGAGGTTGACGGTGCCGAAGTCGGCCAGCGCTTCCATCACGGCGAGGGCCACGCCCGCCGCGAGTGCCGGGCGGGCCAATGGGAAGGCGATGCGTCGGACGGACTGCCCGTACGTGAGCCCGAGGCTCCGCGCCGCGTCGAGCGACTGTCGTGACTGTCCCAAGAACGCGCTGCGCCCCAGCACGTACACGTACGGGTACAGCACGCCGGTCAGGATGCAGATGGCGCCGACCGGGGTGCGGAGCCCGGGGATCTGGAGGCCATCGCCGAAGAGGTTCGATTGCAGCGGGCTGGCCAGGCCGTACTGCCCGAGGGTGACGAACACCAACACGTAGCCCGGCATCGCGAGCGGCAGCACGAGTGCCCAGTCGAGGAGTCGTCGACCGGGGAAGTCCCAGAACGAGATGAGGAGCGCGAGGCCGCCACCGAGGAGCAAGGTGCCGACCCCGACGCCGAACGCGAGGAACACGCTGGTGCGCAGTGCGCGCGGCAGCAGCTCCCGCGCCAACGGATCGAACAGCGCGTCACCCCCGACGAAGCTCGCGGGGAGGGCGACCAGTGGTCCGACGATGATCAACGCGGTGATCGCCGCGAGCACCGTCCATCCCGGAACACGCGGCCCGCGAGCGCGGCGCGTCGGCGCGTCGGCGGAGGCAGTCACCTCGTGGTTGGACTGCCCGTCGTCGGACGAGTCGGTCGCGGTGGTCAGTTCCAACCCACGTCGGCCATCAGCTGGATCGCGTCCGCGAGCAACGGTCCGGCGCGCTGCACGTCGATCGGGTCGACCTTCGGCGCTCCCCACGCGGCAACCGTCGGAATCGGATCAACGGTCGGGTTCGCGGGGAACTCGCCGCGTGAGACGATCTCCTTCTGGCCGGCACGTGACGTGAGGTACTCGAGGAGCGCAATCGCTTCCTTGGTGTGGTTCGACGATCGCACCACGCCCGCGCCCGACACGTTGGCGTGAGCGCCCGCACCCGTTTGATCCGGCCACGCGGGTGCCACGGGGAACTTCTTGTTCTCCATCAACGCACGAGCGAGGTAGTAGTGATTCGCCAACGCGATGTCGCAGTCGCCGGCGGCCATCATCGCGAGCGCTTCCCCGTCGGAGTTGACGATCTTGGGTGAGTTGGCCATCCACGAGCGCAACAGCTTCTCGGTGGCCTCGGGACCACGCTTCGCGATCATGTCAGCGACGAGCGACTGGTTGTACTCGTTGTTCGACGTGCGCAGACACACGCGCCCCTTGTAGCGCGGATCTGCCAGATCTTCGTAGCTGGTGACCTGGCCGGGCGCGATCCGTTCGGTCGACACCACGGGCACCCGCAAGCGCGTCGTGATGGGGAACCACTCGCGATCAGGATCCTGCAGCTCGGGGGCGATGTTCGCCTCGAGCGCGGCACTGGACACCTTCTTGAGCAATCCGCTGCTCTCGGCGCGCCACAGGTTCGCGAGGTCCGTCGTGACCAACAGGTCAGCGGGGGTGTCGTCGCCTTCCTTGCGAAGGCGCTCGTAGAGCTCGGGTGCGGTGCCACCGCGCAACACGATCTTGATGCCCTGCTCCTTGGCGAAGTCTTCGAAGACCTTCTCTTCGCCGTAGTGCGACCGGCCGTTGTAGATCACCAGCGCGTCTTCGTCGGGCTGCGACGTCAGCGCGAGTCCAACCAGCATGATCACCAGCACCAGCACGATCACGGGAATGGGCCAGCGGCGACGGATGAGTCCGGAGATCACAGGGTGCACTCGTGGTTCGGCAGGCGGGTGTTGTAAGGCTCACCATAGTGTGCGTGCATGTTCGCGATCCGTGCCCGGAACATCTCGAAGTCGTTCGGTGACACGACCGCGGTCGACGGTGCCGACGTTGCCGTCGGCCAGGGGCAAGTCGTGTCGCTGCTCGGCCCGAGTGGTTCGGGCAAGACGACGTTGTTGCGCATCATCGCGGGGCTCGAGGTGCCCGACGGCGGCACGGTCGAGATCGGCGGTCGTGCCGTGGCCGGCGACGGTGTGTGGGTCGAGCCGGAGCAACGCCGCATCGGCATGGTGTTCCAGGACGGCGCCTTGTTCCCGCACCTCACCATTGCGCGCAACGTGAGCTTCGGTGATGTGCAACCGGGTCGGGTCGAGGAGTGTCTCGCGCTCGTGGGTCTCGCCGATCGCGCGTCGTCGTATCCACATGAGCTCTCCGGCGGCGAACGTCAGCGCGTCGCGTTGGCCCGAGCGCTCGCGCCGGAGCCCGACGTGGTGCTCCTCGACGAGCCGTTCGCGTCACTCGATGCGACCCTGCGCCTCGCGTTGCGTGAGGAAGTGGTGGCGATCCTGCGCGCCGCGGCGGCCAGTGCGCTCATCGTGACCCACGACCAGGAAGAAGCACTGTCATTGTCGGATGTGGTCGTGGTGATGCGCGACGGTTGCGTCGAGCAGAGCGACCCGCCCGAGGTGATGTACGCACAACCGAGCTCGCGATGGGTGGCCGAGTTCCTCGGGGACGCCGAAGTGCTCCCGGGTGAAGCCGCCGGCGGCGCCGTCGAGTGCGACCTCGGCCGGCTGGTCGCGCAGCCTCCTCTCGACGGCACCGTCGACGTGGTGGTGCGTCCCGAAGCGATCATGCTCGACGACGAGGACGACCGCGACGGGCGCGAGCACGGTGAGTCGGCGACCGTCGTGTGGGGATCCGTCGAACGCTCATCGTTCTACGGACCCGACCAGGTCGTGTGGGTCCGGCTCGAGAACGGACGCGCGATCCGCAGCCGAGCGCTCGGCACCCGACGCTGGGCAGCCG
>JBEVLJ010000039.1:0-3287 GCA_040509195.1 Acidimicrobiia bacterium | reverse complement strand
GAAGTACGCGCCGCCGAAGAAGAGGATGAGCCCGAAAATGAGGTAGGAGACGCGCTCGGTGGCGATGTAGAGCATCGCCGCGAACACCGCGAAGAACAGCAGCGACGAGCCGAGATCCTTCTGGCTCACCATGATGAGCAGCGACGCGCCCCATGCGAGCAGGAGCGGGCCGAGGTACTTCGGGTCCGGGATCGTCATGCGGCCGAGGTGGCGCGTTCCGGTGCTGAGCAGCTCGCGCTTGTCGACGAGGTACGCCGCGAAGAAGACGACGAGCAGCACCTTGGCCGCCTCGCCGGGCTGGAAGTTGAGCGGGCCGAGGCGCACCCAGAGCCGGGCACCGTTGATCTCCTGGCCGACCACCGGCAGCAGCGGGATCAGCAGTGCCGCGATGCCGAGCAGCAGGAACGTGTACTTGTAGCGTTCGAGCACGCGCACCTGGGGCACGAACACGAGTGTGAGCACGAAGGCGACGACCCCCATCGCGATCCATCCGGCCTGCACGCGCGCGAGCTCGCGGTCGAGGCGAGAGATGGCAACGAACCCGATGCCGTTGAGAATCGCGGCGATGGGCAGCAGGGTCGCGTCGGCGCGCGGCGCGAAGCGTCGCACCGCGAGGTGCGCGACCAGGTAGAGGCCGAGCACCACGCACATGAACACCCAGAGATCCGGCGGAAGCACGGCGGAGTCGGCGAGAAGGAGCAGCACGTACCCACCGGCCGTCACCACCACCGCCATGAGCCCGAGGCCGAGCTCCTGCGCGCGTCGTCGACGCGCGACCGGTGAACGCATCGCCCTCACGGGCCGGGAGCCGCGGTGGGGGGCGCCGGCACGGTCGTCGCGACCGGCGCGGTCGTGGTGGTGGTGGTGGTCGACGTCGCCGCGGTGTCGGCGTGGTCGCGCAGTCGTTGCACGAACGCGTCGGCATCACCGCGCGACGAGAACGTCTTCTCGTCGCTCACCGCGCTCGCGTCGACGTCACGGAGGTCGTCGCGCGTGAGCGAGGTGGTCTTCTCGACCGTCGGGGTCCACACGAGGAGTCCGCCGGGCACGCCCTTGTACACCGTCACCTTCTGGTCGGCGAAGGCCACGTAGTACGTGTTGCGCGCGTACCACGCGACCGCGCCGATCGCGACGGCGATCACCACGACCACCGCGACGACCCAGAGCCCGATCTTCACCATCCGGCCGCGGTCACGCGGCCCACGCTCGGCGCGCCGCTGCGCGCGACGTGACGAACGATCGCGGTCGGCGCCCGTTGCGCCCGTCGCGGTGCTCGCGAGCGCGTCGGGCTCGTCGACGAGCCGCGCTTCGTGGGGCGGCGCTGCGGTGTCGGACAGCTCGAGCGGCGCGACCCCGGTGCCGGTGACTTCGGCGTCAGCGCTGACGGCCACGACCACGACCGTGATGTTGTCGACGCCCCCCGCCGCATTGGCCGTGTCGATCAACCGGTGCGCGACCTTCACCGGGTCGGGCTCACGACGGAGCTCGGCGGCGATGGCGTCTTCGCGCACCATGTC
Source organism: Acidimicrobiia bacterium (assembly GCA_040509195.1). Classification (GTDB taxonomy): domain Bacteria; phylum Actinomycetota; class Acidimicrobiia; order IMCC26256; family DASPTH01; genus DASUMF01. The sequence goes on along the minus strand of JBEVLJ010000039.1, from coordinate 1,770 downwards.
GGTGAGACCGTCGGAACACAACACCACGCGGTCGTCTGCATGCAGTTCGACGGGGTAGATGTCGACTTCGATCGCGGTGTCGAGCCCGAGTGCGCGCGTCACGATGTTGCGCATCGGGTGCACGGCGGCCTCGTCGTTCGTGAGTTGGCCGTCGTCGACGAGCTCTTGCACGTGGCTGTGGTCAGTGGTCACGCGTGTGAGCGCACCGTCGCGCAACAGGTACGCGCGCGAGTCGCCCACGTGGGCGAGGATCAGCGTGCCGCCCGCAGCCATCGTGCCCGCGGTGAGCGTGGTGCCCATGCCGGTGAGCGCGGGGTCGGTGAGCGACTTCGCGTACACCGCCTCGTTCGCGTCGTGCATCGCGTCGCGCAACGGGCGACCCGAGTGCAGCGCGGCACGCAATGCTTCGAGTGCTGTGGCGCTCGCCACCTCGCCACCGAGGTGACCACCCATGCCGTCGGCCAACGCCACCAACCCGATCGAGTCGTCGACGAGGTAGCCGTCTTCGTTGCCCTCGCGCACCCGCCCCACGTCGGTGGCGGCGCCAACCACGAGCTTCATCGGCGTGCCGCCTGGGCGACGAGCTTCATCAGCGCACCGCTTCGGCGATGGTCTGACCCCACTGCACCTGATCGCCGCGTCGCAGCTTGATCGCACCCTGCAGCGGTTGGCCGTTGATCAGTGTGCCGTTGCGCGACCCGAGGTCTTCCACGTACACGTCGCCGTCGCGACGGTAGATCCGCGCGTGAACCTGCGATACGAAGCCGTCGTCGAGCACGATGCCGCACCCACCGCCGCGTCCGACGGTGAGCTCGTCGCCCAACGTGAACACTTCACCCCGGCGCGCCGTGGGCTCGAGCAGCCGCACCTTCGTGGGACCACGCCCGCGCGTCTTCGCGGGCGCCGGTGCCGACGCGGGCAGCGGCGCTTGGCCGACGGGCGCGGGCGGTGCGGGTGCAGGTGCGCGCATCTCGGAGACGACGACACGCACAACGCGGTACAGGAACAGGTAGAGCAGCGCGAGGAAGCAGAACTTCAGGATGGTGAGGACCGACTCGGGCACTACGACGCCTCGAAGCGCATCACGGTGGCGCCGATCGACACCTGATCGCCGTCGTGCAGGGTGTGCTCCTTCACGGGCACACCGTTCACGAGCGTGCCGTTCATCGAGCCGAGGTCGACCACGAGGAAGCCGTCGGCGCTGGCGCGGATCTCGGCGTGCTCTCGTGAGGCGCGCGGATCCGCGAGCGTGACGGTGCAGCTGCTGTTGCGCCCGAGGGTGGTGACGTCTTCGCCCAGGCGGACGCGGCGTCCGTCGGGCAGCACCAACGACCCCACCTGACCGCCCGCACCCTCGGCGATCTCGGCCACCACGTCGAAGTCGCCGGTCTTGAGCGTGTCGTCGGAGACGAGCGACACCGTCACCGGTCCGAGGAACTGGTATCCCTCGTCGCGTGCGTGTTGACGGGCCATCTCGGCGAGCTCGCGCGCCATCGCTTCGGCGAACGACTGGAAGCGGTCGAAGTCGGCGGGCGCGAGGTACACGCCCACGTTGTTGGGCACCACCGGGCGGCCGCTCACGCCGAGGGTGCGGCCCGCGTCGATCACGCGCGTCACCCGATGACCGATCTCGACGGGCTGGAGTCCGCTGCGAAAGGCCTTGTTGAACGTGCCTTCGACCAGCCGCTCGAGGCGCCGCTCGAACCCCTGGAGTCCCACGGGGAGATAGTACGCGGGGCACCTCGCGGAATCGTTGCCACGCCGAGTCGG
>JBEVLJ010000038.1:0-3694 GCA_040509195.1 Acidimicrobiia bacterium | reverse complement strand
ACCGCCGAGCCTCGCGACCCGACGGAGGCGGCGGGTCTAGCTGCCGAGCACCTGCGCCTTCAGGCGGTTGAACTCGGCGTCGTCGATGGTGCCGTTGGCCTTGAGGTCGGCGAGCTTGGCGAGCTGGTCCGCGGAACTGCCGCCACCGCCGCTCCCCGCCGCAGCACGCACCTGCGCGTCGAAGTTTGCCTGCGCGGCGGCCATGTCCTGCGCGGCGTGCTCGTGCATCTTGTGGCCACGGGCGATCAGGTACACGAACACGCCGAGGTACGGCAGGATGATCACGAAGATGCACCACGCCGCCTTCGCCCAACCCGACAGGTCGTGCGACCGGAACAGGTCGGCGAAGACGGTGATCAGGATCCAGATCCAGATGAAGAACAAGAAGAACCACAGCATCGACCAGAAGACCTGGCCGGTGCCGAACTCCGATGCAAGCGTCATGTAGACGTTCCCTCCTCGAAATCGGCGCGATCAGTCGCGCCGGACTGCGGGGAGTATGGCCCATCGCGGTCGATCGCGCCTCACCCGGACCGGGTGATCTGCTCCCTGCGACGGACCGGTCGGGTCGGACCGGTCATGTGCCTTTTCGTCGGAAGGGATACGCCAACTGCGACCAGTAGTTGCCTTGGGGCACCGGATCGTGGGTGCCGAACCCGATCGGCCGAGCCCCCTCAGGCAGGTACGCGGTGCCGAACAGCTTGTCGACGATGGGCAGCCCGAAGTTGCGGTCCCGTGCCTCGGCGTCGATCGCGTGGTGCCAGTGGTGCCATTCCGGCGTGTTGATCACCCAGCGCAACCCCGGGAACCGCAGTCGGACGTTGGCGTGCTGGAACAGCGCGAGCAGGGTGAAGAACACCGCGGTGCCGCCGAGCACGCCCGCGTGGTAGCCGAGCAGGAAGAGTGGCAGCACGGTGAATGCCTGCGTGAACCCGGAATCGAGCGGGTGGAGCCGACCGGACGCGACCCAATCCATCTGTTCGATGCTGTGGTGCACCGAATGGAATCGCCACAACCACGGCACCTGGTGGCTCAATCGGTGACCCCAGTAGTTCCCGACGAACACGAACGCGAGCGCGAGGGGGAGTGCCAGCGCGGTCGGCATCGCCGCCTCGGCGTCGAAGCCGCGCAACCACAAGAACGGCAGCGAGGCGATCGCCACGAACACGATCGTCGCCACCGCCACGATGGAACCGTTCACCAGCAGATGGGTGAGGTCGGTGAAGAACTCCGGACGCAGCACCTTCTGCGGACGCAACGCGAACAGCTTCTCGGTGGGAACGAAGACCAGGAACAGCAACGCGATCCCGACGACCGCGTTGCCCCGAACCGCCAGCGCGAACACGATCGCCCCCACGAAGGTGATCCCGACGACGACGTCGGCGTGGTTCGATCTCGCGCTCCGGTCCGCCTCCACCATTGCAGTGAAGCTCTGCACCGTGAGCAACGCTCGACGGGCGTGTGAGAAGATCATGAAGACGGCACTGATCGCAGCCAGGGGCGGACCACCAGGAGCAGACGATGGCGAACCAGCGCGCGCAGATCACCATGTCGGCCGACGAAGTGCGCGAGATGATCGAGCAGAGCCGCACCGCCACGATGTGCACCATCGGAAAGGCTGGCCTGCCGCACCTCGTGGCCATGTGGTACAGCGTGATCGACGGCAAGATCTACTTCGAGACCAAGGTGAAGTCGCAGAAGGCGCAGAACGTGCTTCGCGATCCGCGCATCGTGTGCATGATCGAGGATGGGCTCACCTACGACGAACTGCGCGGCGTGTCGATCGAAGGCACCGCCACCATCATCTCCGACCCCGACAGCCCCGAGTATTGGGCGGCCGCGGTCAACCACTACGAGCGCTACCAGGGGGAGTACACCGAGGAACAGCGCCCGATCGTCGAGACCATGATGAACAAACGTGTCGTGGTGCGCGTCGACCCGACCCGCACGCGCAGCTGGGACCACCGCAAGCTCGGGATGGCCCCGATGCCGCTCTCCGGCTCCACCGCGCGACACCTCTAGGGCTTCGCTCGGCTCTCGCCCGAGCTCGCATCCGGCACGACTGAGCGTTGCTCGGTCCAGTCGACCATCACCTGCCGCTCGTCGATGGCCCAACGCCCGCTGGCGCGGCGGTAGGTGTCGAGGTAGCGGACGAACATCACCAAGTCACTGCGGTCACTGCCGTCGGGGTGGTCGTTCGTGGCGCCCTCGTCGCCCTGACGGGAGAGGTGGTGCGCCAGGCAGTACACCTCGCCGGTGGCGCGGAGGGCGTCGATCTCGTAGCGGGTGTTGCCGACGAAATGGAACGTCTTCTCGTACCGCTCGAGCATGCTGGGAACCCTGGCGAGCCGTTCGTGACCACGCAAGGTCGCGACCGTGGTGTCGGGGTCGCCGGCGGCGTGGACGACGAGCACCGCGTCCTCGTGGAACGCGCTGACGAACAACGCCGCATCGCGACGGTCGCACCCCGAGGCGTAGTCGTCGGCCAGGGCTCGGAGCGCCAAACGGCTGGACAGGTCGTGCAGATCGTCGGCGTTGCTCATGCGCGCAGGGTACTGGTGAGGGTTGGCCCTACGCTGCCTGCATCGACGACCCACGTTCAACAACTGGAAACCATCTCGTCACACGACGACGGGAGCATGTGGCCCGTGGATGATCTGTTGGAGGGGTACGGGCCTCGCGGGGCTTGGGACGAGATGTTCGCGGCGGTCAACGAGCCGCGAGCGCACTACACCGCGCTTCGCTCGGCCCTGGCCGGCCTGTCGAAGGGCGATTTCGAGGCCCGGTGTGCCGCCCGTGACCGGTCGTTCCACGACCAGGGCATCACGTTCCAGCTGTCGGGCGAGGAGCGACCGTTCCCGCTCGACCTGGTGCCGCGCATCATCGAGGCGAGCGAATGGGCGGTCGTCGAAGCCGGCGTGAAACAACGCGTGCTTGCGCTCGAGCGCTTCCTCGCCGACGTGTACGGGCCGTGCGAGATCCTCGCCGACGGTGTGGTGCCGCGCCGATTGGTGGCGAGCTCGTCGCACTACCACCGGTGCGTCGCCGGGTTCGATCCCGTGGGTGGCGTGCGGGTGCACGTCGCCGGCATCGACCTCGTGCGCGACGCAGCCGGGGCGTTCCGCGTGCTCGAAGACAACCTACGGACGCCGTCGGGGATCTCGTACGTGATCGAGAACCGACGCGCGATGACGCACGTGTTCCCCGAACTCTTCAGCAGCCATCGCATCCGTCGCGTCGCGAACTACCCACAACGACTCGTCGAGGCGCTCCGCGCCACCGCGCCGCTCGGCGTCGACGACCCGGTCGTGGTGGTGCTCACGCCCGGCGTGAACAACTCCGCGTACTTCGAGCACTCGTTCCTCGCGCGTCAGATGGGCGTGGAGCTCGTGGAGGGACGCGACCTCGTGTGTCGCGACCAGTACGTGTACATGCGCACCACCGGCGGCGAGCAGCGCGTCGACGTGGTCTACCGCCGCATCGACGACGACTACCTCGACCCGGTGCACTTCCGCGCCGACTCCGTGCTCGGCTGTGCCGGCATCATCAACGCCGCGCGCGCGGGGCACGTCACCATCGCGAACGCGCCCGGCAACGGCGTGGCCGACGACAAGGCGATCTACCCGTACGTGCCCGCGATGATCGAGTACTACCTCGGCGAGGTGCCGATCCTCGCCAACGTCGACACGTACCG
>JBEVLJ010000037.1:0-5136 GCA_040509195.1 Acidimicrobiia bacterium | reverse complement strand
TCGCTGCTATCCTCGATCGTTCGGCCCAGACCCCTGGCCGGAGGTCAGCTCCAGCCGAAGGGCACTAGCTCAATTGGTAGAGCACTGGTCTCCAAAACCAGCGGTTGGGGGTTCGAGTCCCTCGTGCCCTGCAAGGTGAAAGCAGTGCTTTCACTCGCACCGCCGCAGTGGCAGCAACGCGTGAACAGGACGGCGTCGCCGTGTCGATGAACCGACAGACCAAGCGAATGATGGCCAAGCAGGGCGACCAGAAGCGCCCCGACGCGCGCCGTTCGCAGCCGGCACCCGTGCAGAAGGACAAGACCGGGCCTCGCGAGTACTTCAGCGAGGTCAAGGGCGAGATGCGCAAGGTCGCATGGCCCACCAAGAAAGAGGTCATCAACTCCACGATCATCGTGCTCATCGCCGTCATCGTGATGACCACCCTGATCTTCGGGTTCGACTACGTGTCCTCGAAATTCGTCCTCTTCCTCTTCGACTGATCGTGGTTTCCGTGAACGACATCGCACCTGACGACGCCTCCGGCTCCAACTCCGACGCCGCGCTGGCCCTCGACGTCGCCGAAGTGGTTGAGGAGATCATCGAGATCGATGAAGTGGTTGAGCCCGCGACGAGCGCCGACCTCGCCGATGCCGAGCTCATCGAGGTCGTCGACCTCGATGACGCGGACGAGCAGAGCGCGCCGCGCGAGCCGAGCCCGTACGAGCGCAAGGGCGACTGGTACGTGGTGCACACGTACGCCGGCTACGAGAACAAGGTGAAGCAGAACCTCGCCAGCCGCGTGCGTTCGATGAACGTGGAAGAGCAGATCCTCGAAGTCGTCATCCCGATGGAAGACGTCATCGAGTTCAAGGGCGGCAAGAAGGTCGTCGCGCAGAAGAAGCTCTTCCCGGGCTACCTCTACGTGCGCATGGACCTCGACGACGACTCCTGGTACGTGGTGCGCAACACGCCGGGCGTCACCGGATTCGTCGGCAACGGCGCGCGTCCCACGCCGCTGTCGCGCAAAGAGGTCGAAGACGTCCTCGGCACCGGCGAGAAGGAAGAAGCCGGCGTCGAGAAGAAGATGCGTCCCCGCCTGCAGTACGAGGTGGGCGAGCAGGTGCGCGTGATCCAGGGTCCGTTCGCCGACTTCAACGGTGCGATCTCCGACATCGACGTCGCCCGTTCCAAGCTCACCGTGCTGGTCAACATCTTCGGCCGTGAGACCCCTGTGGAGCTCGAGCTCGGCCAAGTCGCCAAGCTCTAGTCGCACCCCACTCACCACGACACTCGAAACCCAGGAAGCGAACCAATGGCAAAGAAGAAGCTCGCCGCGGTCGTCAAGATCCAGATCCCTGCAGGCCAGGCCACCCCGGCGCCGCCGGTCGGTACGGCGCTCGGCCCGCACGGCATCAACATCATGGACTTCTGCAAGGCGTACAACTCGGCGACCGAGAACCAGCGCGGCATGGTGATCCCGGCGGAGATCTCGATCTTCGAGGACCGCTCGTTCACGTTCGTCACGAAGACGCCGCCCACGCCGTTCCTGCTCCGTCAGGCCGCGGGCATCGAGAAGGGCGCGCAGAACCCGCGCACCGACACGGCCGGCACGGTCACCCAGGACCAGGTGCGTCAGATTGCCGAGACGAAGATGCCCGACCTCAACGCCATCGATCTCGACGGCGCGATCCTGCAGGTCGAGGGCACCGCTCGTTCGATGGGCATCAAGGTCAAGTAGCTCGCCCGAACGCAACGCGCACGGCAACCCACCGGCGGAGGACCTCGCCGCCGGATCCGGGTCACCACGAGGGAGCCTGATGGAGGGCGACACATGAGCACGCACGGCAAGAAGTACACCGACGCATCCAAGAAGTTCGACCGGGAGCGCGTGTACACGCCTTCCGAAGCCATCGACCTCGTGAAGTCGTTCGCGACTCGCAAGTTCGACGAGACGATCGAAGTGGCGTTCCGCCTCGGCGTCGACCCCCGCAAGGCCGAGCAGATGATCCGCGGCACCGTGTCGCTGCCGAACGGCACCGGCAAGAACGCCCGTGTCGTCGTGTTCGCGGCAGGCGATGCGGCGCGTGAGGCCGAGGCCGCGGGCGCCGACGCGGTCGGTGCCGACGACCTCGTCGCGCGCGTCGAGGGCGGATTCCTCGACTTCGACGTGGCCATCGCCACCCCTGACCTCATGGCGCAGGTCGGCAAGCTCGGTCGATCGCTCGGCCCGCGTGGTCTGATGCCGAACCCGAAGACGGGCACCGTCACCAACGACGTGGGCAAGACCGTCGAGGAGTTCAAGGCTGGCAAGGTGGAGTACCGCACCGACCGCTACGGCAACGTGCACGTGCCGATCGGCAAGTCGAGCTTCGACCGCGCCAAGCTCATCGAGAACTACCACTCGGTGCTCGACGAGCTGTTGCGCGCCAAGCCGGCATCGGCCAAGGGTCGCTACCTCGTGGGCGTGAGCGCGTCGTCGACCATGGGCCCGGGCGTGCGCATCGACACCAACATCACCAAGCCCGAAGAGGCGGCTGCCGCGAGCGCGTAGTACCCTCGTTGATCCACAACTGAAGATCTGCCGAAGACCTCCGGTCTCTGCCAGCGAGCCACCACGGCACGATGGCGAAGTAATGGGTTCGCTCGAGCCCGCCGGACGAGGCGCCCCACCATTTCGAATCAAGACTTTCGAACGGGACGCTCCGCGGTCATGCGGCGTCCCGTTTTTCGTTTCAGCAACGCATTTGGAGTTCACATGGCACGACCGGAGAAGGTGGCCGTCGTCGAGGAGATCCGCACCAAGGTGGCGGAATCCGACGCGACCGTGCTCACCGAGTACCGCGGTCTCAAGGTGCACGAGCTCGCCGAGCTGCGCGCCGCGCTGCGCCCGAGCGGCACCGAGTACAAGGTCTTCAAGAACACGCTCGCCCGTCGCGCCATGGACGACCCGGAGCTGGGCGATGTCGTGTCGCTGCTCGAGGGCCCGGTGGCCATCGCGTTCGTGAAGGGCGACCCGGCTGGCGCGGCCAAGGCGCTGCGCGACTTCCAGAAGATCAACCCGGCGCTCGTGCTCAAGGGTGGCGTGCTCAGTGGCAAGGTGATCGCGCCGACGGAGATCGACGCCCTCGCCGAGCTGCCGTCGCGTGAAGTGCTGCTCGCCCAGATCGCAGGGGCGTTCCAGGCGCCGCTCGTGAAGGCGGCTGGTCTGTTCCAGGCGCTACCGCGCAACCTCGCCTACGGCGTGAAGGCGCTCATCGACCAGCGCGTCGCCGCCGGTGCCGACGCTCCAGAATCCGGCGCACCCGCCGAGCCCGAAGCCGAGGCGCCCGCCGCCGAAGCGCCCACCGACGAGGCACCTGCTGACGAGGCACCTGCTGACGAGGCACCGGCCGATGAGGCTGCAGCCGAGGAAGCACCGACTGAGGCGCCCGCCGAAGAGTCCACCGAATCCGAGTCCGAGTAAGGCAACAGGAGAATCATCATGGCAACCACTGCAGAGCTGCTCGAAACCTTCAAGGGCATGACCGTCCTCGAGCTCAACGACTTCCTCAAGGCGTTCGAAGAGGAGTTCGGCGTCACCGCCGCGGCTCCGGTCGCCGTCGCCGCAGCCCCGGCTGCCGGTGGTGGTGGCGAGGCCGCCGCTGAGGAGAAGGACGAGTTCGACGTGATCCTCGTCGCCGCAGGCGACAAGAAGATCCAGGTCATCAAGGAGGTGCGTGCGATCGTCGCCGGTCTCGGTCTCAAGGAGGCCAAGGACCTCGTCGACGGCGCACCGAAGCCGGTCCTCGAGAAGGCCAGCAAGGAAGACGCCGACAAGGCGAAGGCGCAGCTCGAAGAGGCCGGCGCCACCGTCGAACTCAAGTAGGCGTCGAGCTCAAGGAGCTCGCGAGTTCCACTGTTCGAACGCGGTGGATGCGTCCATCGCGGCAACATCGAGACGGGTGAGGCCGGCGCGCTCAACGAGCGCGTCGGCCAACCAGTCCGGCACCGGTTCCCGCACACGATGGCGGGGGACCGGGACCGTGCCGGTGATGCGCCCGAGCCGCTCCAGCAGGCGAGCGTGCTCCACGGCTTCCGGCGTGTCGGCCGACTGCATGCCGTGCAGCGCGTCAGCGAACGCAGCTCCCGTGCTGCGGATGCCTTCCACCCACACCTCCCACACGGTGACGATGTCGTCGTGCGTGGTGAACACCACCCGCCAGGTGCCAGCGTTGCCGACGAACTTTCGGTAGCCCGATCCCGGCACGAGCTCGCCGGTTTCGAGAGGGCTGTCGTCGACGTCGTCGGCCTCGCGCTCGAGCAACGCGAGTTGCGCCACCGCACGACGAGCGAGCGCGGGCCCGAGCCGGCGCAGGTCGTCGAGCGCGGCGTCGGTGACGACCACGTTCATCGCCGCGCCCTCGAGGTGATGGCGTCGCTCAACTGAACGCGCGGTTCACGTCGGCGAGAGGAGTGCGACGGCCGCGGTCGTCGGCGGTGCGGGCGATCACCAACGCGAGGTCGCGCAGGTCGGCGGTGAGCTCGTCGAGCTCGGCGAGCCGCTCCACCCCGACGATCGCGGCGACCGGGCGGTGGTGGCGAGTGATCACCACCTCGTCGCCCGCGGCCGCGTCGGCCACCAACCGGGCCACACCGCGGGCGCTCGCTTCGGTCACGCTCAACGGGATCCGATCGTCCATCCCCGAACTGTATAGAAATCTACTCAGAGATCAAGAAATCCTTGACCTGCCCGCGCGTGTCGCGTAAGGTTTCGCCCACGACGGGCCCCTCGGGCCTGGCCGTTGGCGTCCCTTGCAACGCCTCCTTCTGCGCGTTACACTTGCTCCAGTCGTGTCTGCACTTCCGCGCCTCCGTTGAGCTCCAACCTCTGCGCACGCGCGCGCCTGCAGCCGGTTCCACCTTCCGCGCACACCGCTTCGCTTTCTCGCCCTTCTTGCACCGCTGCTGCACCACTTCCTCGCTCTTCTGCTCTTCCTCGACCTAAGGAGTGACGTTGGCCACGTCCCCGTCCCGCGAGCGCTTGTCGTTCTCTCGTCAACGCGAAGTCATCGAGCTTCCCGATCTGATCGCCGTGCAGAGCGCGTCGTTCGAGTGGTTCCTCGAGCAGGGCGTCGCCGAGGTGCTCACCGACATCTCGCCGATCGAAGACTTCAC
>JBEVLJ010000036.1:0-4361 GCA_040509195.1 Acidimicrobiia bacterium | reverse complement strand
GGGCAGAACTCCACCAGCGGACGGTCGGCCATCACCATGCCGCCCGAGTGGATGCCGAGATGGCGCGGGAAGTCGAGCACTTGCTCGGCCAACGACAACGTGAGCGGCGGGACTGCGGGCGCGCCTTCGTCGGCCTGCAGGCCGTCGAACGAGTTGGTGGAGTGCCCCCACCGGTCGACCCACTTGGTGATCGCATCGGCCTGACCGGGTGACATGCCAGTGGCTTTCGCCATCTCGCGCAACGCGGAACGCGGCCGGTAGGTGATCACGTTGGCGACCTGCGCGGCGCGCTCGCGCCCGTGCTTGCCGTACACGTACTGGATCACCTCTTCTCTCCGTTGGTGTTCGATGTCGAGATCGATGTCGGGCGGACCGTCGCGCTCGAGCGAGAGGAAGCGCTCGAACAACAAGCCGAGTGCGACGGCATCGGCCTTGGTGACGCCGAGCGCGAAACACACCGCGCTGTTCGCCGCGCTGCCACGACCCTGGCAGTAGATGCTGTGCACACGACAGAACTCGACGATGTCGACGAGCACCAGGAAGTAGCCAGGGAAGTTGAGCTGCTCGATCACGTCGAGCTCGTGCGCGATCTGGCGCATGGCCTGCACATGATCCGGATGGGTCGACGGATAGCGCAGCGCCGCACCACGTTGCGTGAGCTCGCGGAGCCACGACATCTCGGTGTGCCCTGCGGGCACGTCGTGATCGGGTAGCTCGGGTGACGCGAGACGCAGGTCGAACGCACAGGCACGCGCGAGGTGAACCGTGCGCTCCACCGCACCCGGCCAGCGCGCGAACCGACGGCGTTGCTCAGCCGCGCTACGAAGATGCGCGAACGGCGACGCCGGCAACCAACCGTCGATCTCATCGAGCGACCGTCGCGCGCGCACCGCGGCCAACGCGTTGGCGAGCGGACGTTGCGCGGGCGTGGCGTAGTGCACGTTGTTGGTGGCGATCACGTCGACGTTCGTTGCCATCGCGACCTGTGCGAGCGCGTCGTTGCGATGACGGTCGAGTGGATCGCCGTGGTCCCACAGCTCCACGAGCACGCGGTCGCGGCCGAACGCGTCGACCAGCTCGTCGAGCGCACGCCGCGCCGCCTGCGGGCCATCGCGCATCAACGCAGCGGGCACGGTTCCCTTGCGACAACCAGTGAGCACGAACCACGCGTTGTTCTGCGCGCTCGCATGCGGATGCAGGTGCACCGCCGCGCGCGCGTGACCGGCCAACCCGGGGATCGCGCTGCGCGGCGCGCCCTTCTCCCCGCCGAGCTGTGCCTCGCTGATCGCGCGCGCGAGACGCGCGTATCCAGTGGGCCCTTCCGCGAGCACCACGAGGTGTTCGCCCTCGGGATCGGGTTCGCCGTTGGCCGGCGCGGTGATGCCGAGGGTGAGCTCCGCCCCGAAGACCGTCGGGAGTTGGTGGTCAGCCGCCGCCAACGCGAAGCGCACCACGCCGTAGAACCCGTCGTGATCGGTGACCGCCAGACCGGCCAGCCCGAGGCGTGCCGCTTCGTCGGCCAGCTCCTCGGGATGGCTGGCGCCGTCGAGGAAGGAGAAGTTGGTGTGGCAGTGGAGCTCGGCGTACCCGCCGTCGCCCCCATCGATCGGCATGCCGTCGACCGTAGACGAACATACGTTCGCTCTGCCAGGGTGCTCGTGGAACCCAGCACTTTTCAGCCCGGGATCCGTAGCCTTCCTTTCGACTCAGGAGGAGGTTTGACGAAATGAGCAACCTCACCGACGCGGCGGATGACGACTACTGCTACCTCACCACCACCGGACGGGTGAGCGGCAGGCCACACGAGATCGAGATCTGGTTCGCGGTGCACGAAAACAGCCTGTTCATGCTCGCGGGCGCGGGCACGCGGTCCGACTGGGTGCGCAACGTGCAGGAACATCCATCCGTGTCTGTTCGAGTGCGCGATCTCACGCACGTGGCCCGCGGTCGTGTGATCAGCGACGCCACCGAGGAACGGCTGGCGCGCACGATGCTCTTCGACAAGTACGAGCCCCGCAATCCCGGCCTCACCGGGTGGCGAGAGTCAGCCCTGCCCATGGCCTTCGACGTCGACCTCGACGAGTGAACCGACGGTCGTACGATCACCGCGGTCAGTCGGTGACGACGTGGAACGCGATGCGGTAGACGAGGGTGTCGTCGTCGATTGGGCCCGCGTGCGCAGCGCGCGCCCGGAGCGACTCGAGGTCGCGTTCGCCGGCGCGACGGACGTCGGCAGGCGTGACGATCGAGAACGGCACGAGTTCGATGTCGTCGACCTCGATGCGCGCGCCGTGCGACGTGTAGCGCCCACCGACTTTCACCTTCGGGCGAGTCCACAACCGGAACGACACGGTGACATCGCCCGCGGCGACGTCGTCACGCAGATCCGGGCTGAACTGCACGACCGCGACCGTAGCGTCGGGCACCTCGAGCGACGAGACCATCCCTCAGATCGAGATCGCGCGCGATGATGTCCGCATGCTCGAACCGCTGCAAGACCTCCCCGATGGTGTCATCGGCTTCACCGCGGTCGGCAAGCTCGAAGCCGACGACTATCGGACGGTGCTGATCCCGGCGATCGAGAGCGAGGTGAAGGCGGGACACGATCTCCGTGTCGTCCTCTACTTCCCCACCTTCGACGGCCTCACGCCGGGCGCCACTTGGGAAGACTTCAAGTTCGGCATGGAGAACCTCACCAAGTGGAAGAAGATCGCGCTCGTCACCGACATCGACTGGATGCGTCACCTCACCAACATGTTCGGTTGGATGACGCCCGGCGAGATGAAGACCTTCGCGGTCGCGGAGAAGGACATCGCGATCGCCTGGGCCGCCGCCTGATTCCGGCCGTGAGCGGGCGTCAGTCGTAGACGGCTTCGAGCTGCGCGTGACCGCGGCTCACGACGACCAAGCACGCCACGTCACGTGCGCCGCGGTCGGCACCTTCGGCGTCGGCGTCGGCACTGACGACCACCTGCCACACCACACTCCGCGTCTTGCGACGGTCCCACCATCGGAGATCGTGCGGCCAGGGACCGGCGTGCGCGCGCACCGCGCCTCCCCCATCCGGAAGTTCGCGGCACCGCAGCAACACAGGCATGCCTGACACCTCGCCGCGCCCCGACACGGTGATCGGCGCGCCATCGGCGTCGAGCAGCTCCGCGTCGATCGGTGGGTCGAACACGCGCGCCGGTGCAGGACCAGGCACTGCGCCCGGCCACGGCGCGTCGGGATCGCGCGTCGCGCGATCGACTGCGTCGTCGCGCGACTCCCCCCACGGCACCCACGCGATCCGTTCGCGCGGCGTACGACCGCCCGCGGGCACAGCCGTGACCACCGCGTCGACGCCGAGCATGCCTTGCACGCGCGCGAATGCACGCCCGGCACGATCGGTCGCCGCGGGATCACTGCCCCAGAACCCGAGTTGACGCCCGACCGCTGGCAACACGTCGTCGGGCACGAGTCGCAACAACGTGATGCCGCTGGTGACCACGTCGTCGACGTCGTCGGGCGTGATGGTGCTCACCTCCTTCCTGCTCAGCCACGCCTCGAGCTGCCATCGCACACGCGTGACCAGCGTGGCCGGGGTGAGTGCGCCGTCGTGACGCCAACAACGCGTCATCCGCTCGCCGTGCTCGGTCTCCGCTTCCACCACCACGCGCGAACACGACAAGCCGAGCTCGTCGAGCCGGCCGAGCAGTCGATCGGCGAGCATCTTGGCTGCGAACGCCGCCTCGTCGACCCGCACCGCAGGTGGTTCGAGCTCCATGGTCTCCACCAGCTCGGGCGGAATGGGCGTCGGCTCACGCCCATGCGCGGCCTCACCACGCGCCAATCGGTGCGCGTGCACACCGGGGAGGCCGAACCGAGCCAACACTGATGGTTCGGGCAGCTCGGCGAACGCGCCGAGCGTGCGCAGCCCGAGTCGTACCAGCAGATCGGCCAGCTCCACCCCACCATCGACCTGCGCGGCGATCACCCCAGTCGACCACGGCGCGAGGAACGCGGCCGACTCACCTGGTGGCACCACGATCACTTCGGTGGCGCGCGCGGCGAGACTCGCAGCGAGCTCGCCGTCGGCGATCCCGACCCGCACTTCTTCCACTCCGGTCGCGCGCACCACGTCGCGCACGCGATGCGCGAGCGCGTCGTCGCCTCCGAAGTAGCGCGACGGGCCGCGCGTCGGGAACAGCAGACGACCGGGGCGATCGAGCACGAGCATCGGCACGAGGTCTTCGACCGCGCGCACCACCATCTCGAACGCCCGCGCATCGGCGTGATCATCGGCGTCGAGCACCATGAGCCCGGCACAACGGGCTTCGGCTTCGCGTCTGCGCAACCCTCGCGCCACACCCTCGCGTCGC
>JBEVLJ010000035.1:0-3945 GCA_040509195.1 Acidimicrobiia bacterium | reverse complement strand
TGAGGTCGCGAACTTGATCGGCTACGCGACGCCGAGTGCCTTCACCGCGATGTTCCACGCTGAGCTCGGCCAGGCGCCCGCGCGCTACTTCACGTGAGTCGCCAAGGTCGAGACCACCAGTTGACCCGGATTCGAGACGTCCGGCGGCGTCGAACACGACGACGCGCCGCAACATCTTCATGGCTCAGCTCGTCAGGAACTTGCAGGCTTTCGCCTTCACGAACGCCTTGTTGAGCTCGCCCTTCTTGTCGAGTGCGTCGAGCCCCGTGAAGGACGTCGAGATCTCGTCGCTCGCGGCCTCGAGGTCCGACACGATCTCGGTCGCGCGGGTGACGAAGGTCGCGGAGTCTGTGGTCGACAGCGCTTCGGCCTTCGCTTTGGAGCCGGCGAACACGTCGGAGGCGCCGCCGAAGCCGTCCGTCACCTTGTTCACGATCTTGGCGCCGTTCGTGCTCGACGGCGTACCGGCGGCCTTGATGCTGTCGATGGCGTCGTCGGTGGCGGCGATGTCGTTGCTGAGGAACGTGATCAGGCGTTGCCGCAGGGCGACGAGATCGCCCGACGCGCCGCTCAGCGCGGCCGTTGCATCGGCCTCTTCGTCTTTGAGCGTCTTCTGCCACGTCTGCAGCGCTGAACAGAACTTCGAAGCCCACTTCTCGGGCGACACCGTCTTCGCGCCGGCAGCGCCGACCGGCAGCGTGACGATCATGATCGCCAATCCCGTGCAGATGATGAGTCGGCGCAACATCGAGAAGTGCTCCTTCAACGTGACGCTCGGCGTCGGGCGCGACGTGAGTCTGCCAGAGTGGAACCACCCGTCACGATCATCGGGCCCGTCGCGAACGTCTGGGACTCGTCTAGCCTGCGCGCGCGTCGCTCACTCGAGGAGGCAACCGTGGCGAAGATCTTGTGCGTGCTCTACGACGACCCCATCACCGGCTACCCGCCCGAATACGCGCGCGACGACGTGCCGCAGATCGCCGAGTACTTCGACGGACAGACCACCCCGACCCCGTCCGCGTTGGACTTCACGCCGGGCGAGCTCGTGGGCAGCGTCTCCGGCGCACTCGGCCTCCGCGAGTTCCTCGAGGCCGCCGGCCACACGCTCGTCGTCACCTCCGACAAGGACGGCCCCGACTCGGAGTTCGAGCGCGAGCTCCCCGATGCCGACGTCGTGATCTCCCAACCGTTCTGGCCGGCGTACATGACCGAAGAGCGGTTCGCGAAGGCCCCCAACCTCAAGCTCGTGATCACGGCCGGCATCGGGTCGGATCACACTGATCTGCAGGCGGCGATCGCTCGCGGCGTCACCGTCGCCGAGGTCACGTACTCGAACAGCATCTCCGTGTCGGAACACGTCGTGATGATGATCTTGGGACTCGTGCGCAACTACATCCCGTCGTACCAGATCGTCGTCGACGGCGGATGGAACATCGCCGATGCAGCGTCGCGCTCGTACGACCTCGAGGGCATGCAGGTCGGGACGGTCGCGGCCGGCCGCATCGGCTCGGCAGTGCTGCGCCGACTCAAGCCCTTCGAGGTCGGACTCCACTACACGGACCGCCACCGCCTCCCCGCCGACGTCGAAACCGAGCTCGGAGTCACGTATCACGCCGATGTCGAATCGATGGTCAGCGTGTGCGACGTGGTCACCATCAACGCGCCGCTGCACCCCGAGACCGAGCACCTGTTCGACGACGAGCTGATCGCCAAGATGAAGCGCGGCGCGTTCATCGTCAACACCGCGCGCGGCAAGATCTGCGACCGCGACGCGATCGTCCGTGCACTTGAATCCGGCCAACTCGCGGGATACGCCGGTGACGTCTGGTTCCCGCAGCCCGCACCCCAGGACCACCCGTGGCGTTCCATGCCGCACCACGGCATGACCCCGCACATCTCGGGCACGAGCCTCTCCGCCCAAGCGCGCTACGCGGCTGGCACCCGCGAGATCCTCGAGTGCTGGCTCGAAGGCCGCCCGATCCGCGACGAGTACCTGATCGTCGACGGCGGCAAGCTCGCGGGTGTTGGTGCGCACTCGTACTCCGAGGGCGACGCCACGAGCGGCAGCGACGAAGCGGCTCGCTTCAGCGCACAGCCCTGACGCCGAACTCGAACCTCAGTACTCGCCCTTGATCACGAAGTAGGAGCCGCGGATGGTGCCGGCGAGCTTCGACTTCTGCCGCGCGAACTTGAACTTCCCTTCGAGCTCGGCAGGGACGTCCATCCCGTCGGAGAGCTTGAAGCCGACCGCGCGCTTCCCCGCGTCGGCGAGGGTGTACAACACGTTGATCGACAGACCGCTCTCGTAGAACACGTAGGCCCAGCGCACGCCGTCGACTTCGAACTCCGTGGCTTCGAGCGGTTTCGACGCGATCACGAGGTCGCGCTCCTGCAGGATCTTGTCGACCCACGCGATGGTCTTCTTCGATTTGCTCGCGGGCTCGACGGTGAAGTCGTGGTCGAACTTGTTCTTGAAGTAGCGCGCCTCGTTGGCGCGCAGACCTGCGAGCGCATCGGCGACCGGTGACGACTCGAGGCCGACGGTCGAGACGGTCTTGAAATCCACGAGGTAGGACATGGCACGGAGGCTACTCAGCGGCTCCGGGTGTGACGACGACCGCACGCAGCCCGAGCGACGCTTCAGACCTGGCCAGGAAACTCGCGTGCCGAAAGGGCGAGCACGTTGCCTTCGGTGTCCTGGAAGAACGTCATCCACTCTTCCTCGCCGGCTTCGCCGAACATCCCTTCGGTGTCGGCGAACAAGACGTGCGGGTCGTCGGCGAACACGACGCCACGCTCCTGGAGCTCCGCACGCGCGGCACGGATGTCGGCAACTGCGAAGTACAGCACCGAACCGCGCTCGTGCTCATCGCCGTCGACCTGTTCGATGAAGAGACGCACGCCGTCGAGGTCGAAGAATGCGATGGGGCCGAACCTCGCGATCATGCGCAGCCCGAGCACGTCGCGGTAGAAGGTGATCGCACGATCGAGGTCGGCCGCGTACTGGCTGACTTGCCGGAGCGCGCCGAGGTCGCTCATCGAGTCGACGAGGGCTCGCGATGCTCGATGTAGAGCTCGCGTGGCCAGTAACGAACTGGTTGAACACCGTCGGTGTCGACGAGCTCCGTCCTGATGCGGTCGTAGTCGTAGCAATTGAGCTCGTACTCGTTGTGCCACGGGTCCGCGAAGTCGAACGCCCAACACAGGTCGAAATCGACGAGGTCCGTGACGACGAGTGGCTCGCCGCTGCGGTTGTCGATGCCGTTCGGCAGCGACCGAGCGAACGCGATGAACGTGTCGGCGTCGACACTGAACGCGACGCCCGTCTGCTGCCGCACCATCGGATGGCCTTCACTCACCTCGAACAACGCGAGCGTGGTGTTCCCGCCGTCGGCCGAGATCTGCAGCGGACCGCCGTCGAACCCCTCCGCCCAGAACGCGTACCTCTCGACGGGCTCGAACCCGAGGTGCTCGGCGTACCACCGTGCGGCCTCCGCGCGATCCGGCACACGGATGTGCACGTGGTCGAGCCGGCCCATCTTGAACTTCGGCGGCGTGTTCATGCAGCCACGGTACGCGGCGACCGGCAGGGGCCAGAACGTCGGGCGCGGCATCGTCGTTGATTCAGACGTCGGGGACGCAACGAGGTGGGCGGCCAAAATGCTGTTGTGACCGAGGAGGGAGCGCTGCCGCCGTTCACCACGAGCGACCCCAGTCGCATCCTCGTGCACGGTGTCACCGGCTCGGGCAAGACCACGATGGCGCGACACGTCGGCGAGATCATGGGACTGCAGTGGCATTCCGTCGACGACGAGATCGGCTGGCTGCCCGGCTGGCGGGAACGACCCCGCGACGAGCAACGCGAGCTCGCCAGCCAGATCGCGCAGTCCGACGAATGGGTGCTCGACACCACGTACAGCCACTTCCGCGACGTCGTGCTGCCGC
>JBEVLJ010000034.1:0-3864 GCA_040509195.1 Acidimicrobiia bacterium | reverse complement strand
CGCGACGCCTGCAGCGCCGCGGCCCGACCGGGTCCGTGTCCCTGAGCCGTTACAGGGCGTCGATGCCCGTCTCACCGGTGCGGACCCGCTGGAGGCGGTCGAGCTCGACCGCCCAAACCGTGCCGTCACCGATCTTGCCGGTGTGTGCCGCCGCAGCGAGCGCATCGATGGTGGCGTCGAGCTTGTCGCTGTCGACCAACACCTCCAGCTTCACCTTGGGCACGAACTCCACCGTGTACTCCGAACCACGGAAGGTCTCGCTCTTGCCACCTTGGCGACCGAACCCCTGCACTTCGGAGATCGTGAGACCGAGCGCCCCCGCAGCCTTCAGGGCGTCCTTCACGTCGCCGACTTTGTGCGGTTTGATCACCGCAGTGATGAGATGCGTCATCGGGAACTCCTGACATCAGTTGGTGTACGGGTCATGACGACGACTCGTCGGGAGCACCAGGAACGCTCGAGGCCCCGGTGGGAACGGTGTAGCTGAAGCCCTGTCCGAATTCCATGTGGTAGGCGGGCAATCCGTGCATCGTGAGGTCGATGCCTTCGAGCTCGTCTTCCCTGGAGAGTCGCAGGTTCCAACTGCCCCGAATCTTGCGCAGCGTGAACATCACGATGGTGGCGAGGATGCCTGCACACAGGATGCAGGCGACGTTGCCGATGATCTGCGCCACCAGCTGGCTGCCACCTCCTCCGTAGAACAAGCCTTCGACGGGATTGCTGTTGTCGGCTCCCGTCGCAGTCGGGATTCCGTATTGACCGGTGGCGAAGAGCCCCACGGCCAGCGTGCCCCAGATGCCGCAGGCGAGGTGCACCGGCACCGCACCGACCGGATCGTCGATCCGCAGGTGTTCGATGAGGTCCGTGGCCAGCGGCACGATGATGCCGGCAGCTGCGCCGATGAAGAACGCGCCCGTCGGACTGATCCAGTAACACGGTGCAGTCACGGCGACCAGGCCGCCGAGGAAGCCGTTGATCGCAAGCCCGACGTCCCACGTCTTCGACCGTGGATAGGCGAAGAAGACCGCCACGAGTCCGCCGGCGGCCGCCGCGAGCGTCGTGTTGAACGCCACTCGGCCGATGCCCTCCCAGTCCATGCCGGACAGGGTCGAACCTGGGTTGAAGCCGTACCAGCCGAACCAGAGCAGCACGGCACCGATCGCTGCGATGTTGATGTCGTGCGGCGGCAAGGGGCCGCCACCGTCACGGGCGAACTTGCGACCGATGCGCGGACCGAGGGCGATGGCGCCGATGAGAGCGATGATGCCACCGACGGAGTGGACGGCGGTGGAGCCGGCGAAGTCACGGAAGACGACGCCGTCGGGCACCAGACCCGAGAACCATCCCATGGTGTTGCCGAGCCAGCCGCCCGGACCCCAGATCCAGTGGACGGTGATCGGGTAGATGAGGCCGGACACCGCGAGGCTGTTGAGGATGTCGCCCTTGAAGCTCGTGCGACCGACCATCGCACCCGACGTGATCGTCGACGCCGTGTCGGCGAAGGCGAACTGGAACAGCACGAAGGCGTAGAACGCGATGCCGGTGCCGTTGTAGTCAGCCGTGTCGTGGTGGAGGAAGAAGAACGAGTGCCCGATGATCGAGTTGCCGACACCGAACTCGAACGCGAAGCCGACTGCCCAGTAGAGGACGCCGCACAAGCACGTGTCGAAGATGCACTCCATCATCACGTTGACGGACTCTTTCGACCGGGCGAACCCGGCTTCCAGCGCCATGAAGCCCGCTTGCATGAAGAAGACCAGGAACGCCGCCACCAGCACCCAGATCGTGTTGATCGGGTTGATGACGTCGGCCGCCTTCACCGCCGCCTGTGCTGGCGTCGCCGCACCCGCTGCCGTCTCGAACAACACGTACGCGAGCATCAACACGCCCGCCACCGCGACGATGCCGAGCATCTTCGCGGCGAGCAGCACGCCGAAGCGCTTCTGGGTCTCCCGTTCCTTGAACGCACTGATCGGCAGCCGTGTGCGTTCGCGCACGGCTGGGGTGGATGGACCCGGACGCGGTGGCGCCGGGATGGCGTGTTCCATGAGTTGTGTCATGAACAGGCAAGGTAAAGATGGCCTGTTTCCCAGTCGCGTCCGTCGGGTGAAGGCGACGATTCGAGTCCGCGCACGAAAAAACGCGCGTGCATGACAACAACCTGACACCCATCGTCAGCCTTCGATGGCGAGGAAGTAGCCGCGCTGGCGCACCGTGTGGATCGACAGCCCGACCGCGGGAATGCGCTGACGCAGGCGCCGCACATAGGTGTCGACGACGCGGTCGTTCCCCACGCCGTCGGGCCAGACCGCGCGTGCGAGCTGACGACGGCTGAGCACCTCTCCTGGTCGCTCGAGCATCGGTGCGACGAGCCGTGCTTCGACCGGCGACAAGGCCACCCATGCGCGTCCGTGCCAGATCACACCGAAGTCGTCGAGGCGCGGTGCCGGACGTCGACGGGCGCGGCGCTGCAACGCGATGACACGCGTCCAGATGTCTTCGGGGTCGGCGGGCAGCCGGATCCAGTCGGTGAGGCCGTCCCAGTCGTCGGGCGGGCTCACGCCCTCCGCGACGAGGAGCAACACGGGTGCTCCCGCGCGGGTGAGCGCTTCGGCGCGCTCGCCGTCGCCTGGCCAGTGCAACATCGCAACGGTGGCGTCGGCGAAGCCGAGATCGCTCACGCGATCCGTGTCAATGCGGGACATGAATGTGATCCTCCAGCCCCGGGCACGCGCGTGGCGTTCGGGGCATCGCAAACGATCCACCGAGCGGTGCTCGGCGGGAAACGTCAGGCGAACTGGAGAACCGGCGGCCCGCGTTGGTGGACCGCGAACGAAGCCGAGGTGGCGTGGTGCGCGCCCCGTGCTCGGCGCGCGTGCCACACCGCAAGACCGGACACCGCGCCGAGCGCGGCGAGCAGCGCACCTTCAGGGAGATGCTGGTTGTTCTTGGGAACGCGACTGTTGCCCGACGACACGAGCACCGCGTCGCCGTTGGACGTGGCGCGTGCGCCGCGGTTCGCTTCCGCCGGGCTCGACCCGACGTGCGACGCGACCATCGAGTCGGATGCCGCGGCGACACCCATCCCGCACGCGAGCGCGAGCACCAGCGCGAGCAGGAACAGCGCGAAACCCGAGCGGCGAACCCGACGGTCGACGAGCGCCATCAGCCGACTCCCGCTTCTGCGGCGAGGCGAGCGAGCCGCCGGCACCGCACCTCGAGCTCCCGGTCGTCGACCGGCACCCGCACCCAGTCTTCGAGATCACCGTCGAGCACGGGCGCGCGATCGTCGGGCGCGACCAGCACGAGGCACGGCACCCCGGCTGCGCGCAGTGCCGTCAGGCGAGGGTCATCAGGCCATGCGACGAGCTCGACCCCGAAGAGCACGACGTCGGGCATCTCGACGTCGGCGTCCCGGGAGAGCATGCCATCGACCACACAACGAACTTACGAATGCTGACGGTCGGCTGAATGACCGATCCGCGACGCAGGAGTTGCGATCTGCTGCTCGACCGCTGATCAACTCGTAAGGAAGTTGTTGGGACCCGCGTTGGGCCCGGGTCAGGCTCGAGAGCCCGGGCCGTCGAGGGCGCCGGTGATCTGGGCGACGACCACCTCGACCGACACGTCCTGGGCATCGGCCGCCATCTGGATCGCGACCTGCGACCACACCCACAGCTCCGACAAGAAGCTGATGAGCTCCTTTGGCTTGCTCGTGAGGTGCACCGCTTCGTCGAGGGCGCGCGAGGGCGAGTAGCCGTCCATGTCGTCGGCGCGGAACACGGCCGCGCTGATGATCTCCCGTGCGAGCTGACGTTGCTCTCGATCGGGGCCGTTGGGATCACCGCGTCCGAACACCACTCC
>JBEVLJ010000033.1:0-4414 GCA_040509195.1 Acidimicrobiia bacterium | reverse complement strand
GCGCCGGTCGCGCGTTGCTCGGCTCGCTGGCACGTGGTGGCGAGCTCCAAGGCGTTGCCGTCGAAGCCCAGCGCGAGGGCCACTGCGAGTTGCAGCGATGCGCTCGATGACAGTCCCGCCGCGATCGGCAGGTCGGAGCGCACGGTGCCGGTCGCGCCGGTCGGCGGTTGGAGCTCAGCCACCACTCCTGCCACGAAACACGCCCACTCGGGTTCGATTCGCGCCGTGGCCATCTCCGTCGCATCGATGTCGATCGCGACCATTGCCTCGGAGTCGTCGTGATCGGTGCGCAGCCGAACCACTGATCCACCACGCTCGACGCGGACCGTCGTGCCGCGATCGATCGCCATCCCCAACGCGAGCCCGCCCGTGTAGTCGGTGTGCTCGCCGATCACGTTCACCCGCCCCGCCGCGTGCGCTTCGACGATCACGGGCGGGTGCGTCGCGGCCTGCGTCAGAGCTCGCGGCTGATGGTGCGGTTCAGCGCGGCGAGAGTGGCGCGGGCCGCGGCTTCCACTGGGGTCGCGCCTTCGGCCGCGCCACGCAGATGCGTGCGGGGTTCGGGATCGGTGACCGATGCGACCACGAGGAAGCGACGGTCGGCGGTGGTCTCCACCACGCGCGCCCAGCCGGGGAGGAACGCGAGGTCGGGCACGAAGGTGCGCACCGCGTAGACGGTCGCCTCCACCGCGGCCAGCAAGCCGTGGTCCATCGCGCCGCGCCCGATCGCGGTGTCGTCGCCATTCGCGAGGCGCACGCTGAGGGTGGTGCCGTCGGGATCGGTGGCCACGTCGAGCAGTTGGAGGCGCGCCTCGCGCGCTGCGGGCGCGGCCCCACCTCCCCAACGCACGATCTCGACGGCGACCGGCATGCCCGCATGCTCGTGCGCGCGCATGGTTGCGTCGCGCGGGAGTGATTCCTCCGCGTCGGCGCCTGCTTGGATCTCCACGACGAGCATGCCGTCGGACTCGACGAATCCGACCGCGATCACGCCGCGCAGCGTGCGGAGCGCGAGCTCCAGCTCGTCGAGGCTCATCGGCCGAAGGTGAGATCGGAGGCGGCCAGCGCAAGATCGCTCGTGAGCCCGAGCTCGCCGATCGTGACCATCAGCTCCTCGACGAGGGGGTCGTTGCCTCCCTCGTCGGCCGGATCGAGGTAGAGGCCGGGCGCGCGCGTCAGGAGTCCGGCGTCGTCATCGCGCAGTGGACGACGACCCGCGTGCAGCACCTGGCGACCGAGGCCGGGCACGTCGAGCACGAGCGCGGCGTCGTTGAGCCCGCGTTCCGCAACCAGGCGGTCGAGGGCGTGATGCACGGTGGCGAGGCCCGATCGCGTGCTGCCGCCGTCGGCGCGCGGGTTCGCTCGCATGGCGCGCTCGGTGTCGTTCACTCTGCCCTCCCGGTCCGAACGACGATACCCCGCATTCGCGACCCCTCTGAACCGAGATGATGCGCCCGAATCCACGTGAGATGGGGGATTCGCCACCACTACGATGCGGCCTCCGCGGCCCGCGACGATCGCAGGGCTTCTCGCACTCAGGCTGCCTGTCTGTGATTCGTGACCAACTCCTCGCTGCGTTGCACGCGGCCCTCGACGCCGCGGGCCTGCCCGTGCCCGACGCCGCAGCCGAGAACGGCGGTGTCGAGCTCGCGCCGCCCACCGACCCGAAGCAGACCGCCGACTTCACCACCAACGTGGCGATGAAGTTGGCGAAGGTGGTGGGCACGCCGCCGCGCGACGTGGCGGCGAGGATCGTCGAGCAGCTCGACGCGCTCCGCCCGGCGCACCTCGATCACGTCGAGATCGCCGGCCCCGGGTTCCTCAACATCAACTTGGCGCCCACCTGGCTGGCGGAGGTGGTGCGGGGCGTGGTCGCGCAGGGCGAGCAGTACGGCCACGGCACCGAGCTCGCGGGTCAGCGCATCAACCTCGAGTTCGTGTCGGCCAACCCCACCGGCCCGATCCACGCCGGCGCGGGTCGCTGGATCGCAGTCGGCGACGCGCTGGCCAACGTGCTCGCCGCGCAGGGCGCCGAGGTGCACCGCGAGTACTACCTCAACGACGCGGGCGTGCAACTCGACACGTTCGCCACCTCGCTCCTCGCCCGGTTCAACGGTGAGGAACCACCCGAGAACGGCTACCACGGCGCGTACCTCGTCGAGATGGCCGAGCATCTTCGTGCCACACGCGACGAGCTGAGCTTCGACGACGCGCGTGAGAGCTACCGCACGGTCGTCGCGTCGATCCGCGAAGACCTCCAGCGCATCGGCGTGGAGTTCGACACGTGGTTCTCCGAACGTGACCTGCATGACACCGGCGCGGTCGCCGCGATCCTCGAGCAGCTGCGTGATCGCGGCGTGGTGTTCGACGACGACGGCGCGGTGTGGCTGCGCAGCACCGACTTCGGCGACCCGCGCGACCGCGTGCTCGTGAAATCGGACGGCTCGCCCACGTATCTGCTCGCTGACCTCGCGTATCACTGCAACAAGCTCGAACGAGGGTGGACGCACCTCATCGACATCTGGGGCGCGGACCATCACGGCCAGGTGAAGAGCTTGCAGAGCGGCATGGAAGCGCTCGGTCACCCGAACGAGCCCGAAGTGCTGCTTGGACAACTCGTGAAGCTCATGCGCGGCGGCGAGCTGGTGAAGCTGTCGAAGCGAGCCGGCAACATCATCACGCTGGCCGACATCCTCGACGAAGTCGACGCCGATGTCGCGCGCCTCACCTTCCTGTTGCAGAGCATCGACACCACGCAGACGTTCGACCTCGACGTGGTCACGCAGCAGTCGATGGACAACCCCGTGTACTACGTGCAGTACGCGCACGCACGCATCGCGTCGATCGGCCGACGCGCCGCGGAGCAGGGCATCACGCGCCTTCCCATCGTCGACACCGATCTCGCGCCGCTCGTGAACGAGCGCGAGATCGAGCTGATGCGCGCGCTCGCGCAGTATCCCGACGTGGTCGCCGAAGCCGCGCTGATGAGGGCGCCGCACCGTGTCACCGCGTGGGTGCGCGACTTCGCCAAGAGCTTTCACGGCTTCTATCGCGAGTGCCGGGTGCTCACCGACGACGTTGCCCTCACGCAAGCCCGACTCTGGCTGGCCGAAGCGTGCCGACTCGCGTTGGCGAGTGCGCTCGCGCTGCTGGGCGTGCACGCGCCCGACGAGATGACGCGTCTCGACGAGGACGACTGACCCATGGCTGCCATCGACGATCCGATCGACGTACGTCTGCTGCCGCGCAGCGCGCGCGTCGACGATGCGGGTCGGGTGTCGATCGGCGGCGTCGATCTCGCGTCGCTCGCCGACGAGTTCGGCACGCCGCTCTACGTGTACGACGAGGACGAGCTCCGCGCTCGTTGCGCCGAGTACCGGATCGAGTTCGGTGACGACATGAGCGCGGGTGCGGCCTTCGCGGCCAAAGCCTTTCTCTGTGTGGCGATGGGCGAGCTGGTCGACGACGAAGGGCTCGACCTCGACGTCGCGACCGGCGGCGAGCTGCACGTGGCGTTGCACGCCGGGTTCCCGGCCGAACGCATCACGTTCCACGGCAACAACAAGTCGACCGACGAACTGCGCACCGCGCTCACCGTCGGTGTCGGCCGGATCGTGGTCGACGGGTTCGACGAGATCGACCGCATCGAATCGTTGGTGGCCGACGGTCTGCCGCGTCCGCGAGTCATGGTGCGCGTCACGCCGGGCGTGGAAGCCCACACGCACGAGTACATCGCGACCGGCGCCGACGACTCCAAGTTCGGGTTCAGCGCGGCGAGCGGCGCAGCACGCGACGCCGCGATCCGCGTCGTGGAGAGCAACGCGATGGACTTCATCGGTTTCCACTGCCACATCGGCTCGCAGATCCTGTTGCTCGAGCCGTATGCGCGCGCGGCCGAGGTGTTGGCCGGACTCGCGCGCGAGGTGCAACACGCGACCGGCTTCGCAGTCGAGGAGCTCAACCTCGGTGGAGGGCTCGGCGTCGCCTACACCGGCGCCGACCTCCCCGACGTGTCCACCATCGCCGAGTTCGCAGCAGCGGTCCGGGCCGCGCACGCCGCCGCATGCGCTGCCGCCGGGCTCGATCCCGCGCCGCGACTCTCGGTCGAAGCCGGGCGGTCGATCGCCGCACCCGCATGCCTCGCGCTCTATCGCGTCGGTGCCGTGAAGGAGATCCCCGACGTGCGCACCTACGTGGCGGTCGACGGTGGGATGAGCGACAACCCCCGCCCGATCACGTACGGCGCGCAGTACGAAGCGTTCCTTCCGGCGCGGGCCACTGCCACCCGGCCCTACGTGGCCACGGTCGCGGGCAAGCACTGCGAACAGGGCGACCTTCTGGTGCGCGACGCGCATCTGCCTGCCGACGTGGCGGTCGGCGACGTGCTCGCCATGCCCGTGACCGGCGCCTACTC
>JBEVLJ010000032.1:0-3760 GCA_040509195.1 Acidimicrobiia bacterium | reverse complement strand
CACCGCGGCGATCTGCTCGAGGTCGCGCTCGACGACTCGCGCGTCGTCGGTCGCGTCGTCGGGGTGGGCGACGACGTGATCGCGATCGAGAGTGAGGCTGGTCGTGTCGACATCAACGCAGGCGCGCGTGCGCCGGTGGTGTGGCGCGTGCTGCGGCGTGAGACGAGCGGTGGTTCACTCGGCCTCGACGTCGGTTCGTTTCGGGCCCGCGTGCTCGAGCTCGAGATGGACGCGCGTTGGGTCGACGTCGATCTGGACGCGGGATGGCCGTCGTGCCGCGGAGGTCTCACGGTCGGACGCGATCACGTGGTGATCACCGATGACGACGGCGGAGAAGCGGTGATCGCGTGGGCGGCGATCCGCGCGGTGCGGGCGCTCCCCGTGCGCTGAGCGCGCCGCTGCGTCAGCGTGCTGACGTGGCCGCGGCGCGCCCGGTCGATCCGGACTGATCGACACCCGGCTGCGCGGCGAGCCACTCGAGCAACTCGTCGCGCAGGAAGCGCATGCCACGCCCACCGGGGAATCGGTGACAAGGGATCCGTTCCTCGCGCACCATCTTGCGCAAGTACTCCACGTGCACCTGCAGCAGCTCGGCCGCGAGGGCAGTGGTGAGCACCGGTGGGAACTCGGATCGGTGCGAGACGGTCGCGTCATCGTCGTGCGCAGGCATCTCGTCACTGTAACGATGAATGGTCGATTGGCAAACCATGAGACGTGCTTCAGCTGACTTCTCACATGATGGTGCGATGAACGATCGTGTCCGGTTCCCTCCGGCTTGACGGGATTGTGTGCGATCGGGCATAGTGCAGGAACTCCGCGAACTGCACACAAGGTCCAGCGCGCGAGTGACAGCCGAGGAGCACGCAGATGGCGGTGGGCACACGACGGGACGAGGGGAGCGCAACGTGGAACGAGCCGAGCCCGCGGCCCGGCCGCCGCGCACTCGGAGGGCGATTCTCGTCCGGACACGTCGTCATGGTTGCGGCGGGGCTCGTCGGTCTTGTCGTGAGCATCGCCGTGCTGCGCGACGAGCCCACCGGTGTCCGAGTTGCCGTGGCGGCGCACGAGATCCACGAGGGTGAAGTCATCATGCGGTCGGATCTGCGCACCGAACGCGTCGACGCGTCGGAGCGGGTGCTCGACACGCTGATCCGTTCCCGCGACCTCGACCGCACACGCGGACGCATCGCCACGGCCACCATCCGGGCGGGCGATCTGGTTGCACGGGGCACCTTGAAGCGTCGTGCCGCGTCCGACGGGCTGCGCGCGATGAGCGTGCCGATCGACGCGTCGCGGGCCGTGGCTGGGCGCCTTGAAGCGGGCGATCGCGTCGACGTGCTGTTCGCCGGTGATCGCGAGGCATCGATCATCGTCGTCGGCGCGAAGGTGCTCGCCGTCGACCAGCGAGCGCGTGGTGGTATCGGCGAGACCTCGAGCCCGTTCACCATCACGTTGGCCGTCGACGCGCGACAGTCGCAGCTCTTGGCGGCCGCGGTCGACGACGGGGGGCTCTCGATCGCCCGCACCACCGGTGCCGCGTCGTCGAAGGACACGGCGCCGGTCGCGCTGGAGCGCACGTCGTGAGGGAGCCGACGATCGCGTTGGTCTTCTCACCCGAGCCCTGGGTGGAGCGGCTGCACCGGCACCTCGCCGACCACGGCGGCGCGCGGGTGCGACAGATCGTGCTCGATCCCGCGATCGCGCTGCAGGACGACTACGAGATCCTGGTGGTGAGCCACCGTTGGCCCGGCCTCACTTCGGCGTTCGTCGCGGCGCTGCACGCCCGGGGCCGCGCGGTGCTCGGCGTGTTCGATCCCGACGAGCCAGCCGGGCACGCACACCTGCTCGCGCTCGGTGTCGACGCCGCGGTCAGCGCCGATGCGCCCGTGAGTGACACCGTCGACGCGCTGCACGGCGTCGAGATGACGTCGGCGGTCGCGTCCGTGGCGGATCGGCAGGACTCCTCCGACGGGATCAGCGCGTTGCCCGCGCGCTCGCAGGAGTCGCGCGCACGTCACGGTGCGATCGCGATCGGTGGGCTCGCGGGCGCGGGCGCCAGCGAGGTGGCACTCGCGTTCGCGGTTGCCTCGTCTTCCCGCCGCCGCACCCTGCTGATCGACGCCGCGGAGGAAGCGCCGTCGCTCGCGCCTCGCCTCGGGCTCGGCCTCGAACCGAGCCTGCGGAGCGCGGTCGACGCGGTGGTCCACGACCTCGGGCCGCTCGAAGGTGCGCTCGTTCCGGTGACCGCTCGCTTGCAGGTGATTCCCGGCTTTCCGAGCACCGCCGGGGCATCGCAGGTGCTCGCCCACGAAGTGGTGCACGTGGTGGGCGCAGTCACCGCGTCAGACCGTGTCGTGGTGATCGACGTCGGTCGCGCGAGCGGTGACATCGCCGTGGCGGTGGTCCGCGAGGCCGAGACGTTGCTGTTCGTCCTTTCCGGCAGTCCGATCGGTGTGAGCCGAGCGCTCACCTGGGTCGCGCAGTCGCGTGAGCTCCTGGCCGACGTCAACGTGCATCTGGTGGTGAACCGGGCTCCGCGCGATCGGTTCAAGCGGGCGGAGCTCGCTCACGAGCTCACTCGCACGTTCAACCCGACCGCGGTGTGGTGGTTGCCCGCGGATCGTCGGGTCGACGACGCGATGTGGCGTGCGGAGCCGGTGCGCCGTGGCGCGTTCGCCGACGCAGTGGCATGCCTCGCGGACTCGGTCACACCCTCCACCGCGGCCCGACCGCCAAGGGAAACCCGGGGTGCGACGCGGCGCTCGACTCGACGTTCGGGGCGCGCGGCATGACCGCGGACGCGTACGACGTGATTCGTCGCGAGGTGCTCGCGCAGGTGGAACGTCGTCGACTTCGTCCCGAGGGCGACCTCGACGAAGTGAAGGTCGAAGTGCTGCGCGCCGTCGATGAGTACCAGCGAAGGGCGCGGCTCGGCGAGACGCTTCCGCTCGCCACCCCCGCCACGATGGTCGACCGGATCCTCCGATCGATCACCGATCTCGGGCCCCTCACCGACCTCGTCGCGCGACGCGACGTGGAAGAGATCTTCATCGAAGGTGCGCGCGTGTCGTATCTCGACGCCGGAGGTCGTCTGCGCGGTCTCACCGAGCCGACGAGCGAAGAGGAGAACCGCCAGCTCCTCGACCGCCTGCTCGGTGCGACGGAGCGTCAACTGAACACGCGCCACCCCATGGTGCAAGCTCGAGTTCTCGACGGCACCGCGCGTCTCACGGCCGCGATCCCGCCGATCGGCGACGCGTTGTCGGCCACGCTGCGGCGCTACGTCGTCCGCAACGTCTCCCTCGACGACCTCGTGGCGCGCGACTCGTTGACAGCCGAGGCTGCGGAGTTCCTGCGCACGCTGATGCAACTCCGCAGCCGCATCACCGTGTCGGGTGAACCTGGTGCGGGCAAGACCACGCTGGCCGCCGCGCTGCTTGCCGCGGCCCCGCCGAGTCATTGCGTGCGCTCGTGTGAGGAGATCCGAGAGCTGGCGGTGCCGATCACGCACGGGTCGTACTACGAGGTGCGGCCACCCTCGATCGACGGCACGGGCGAGATCAGTATGCGTGATCTCGTGAAGTTCGTCCTGGCGATGCGACCCGATCGGATCGTGGTCGGCGAGGTTCGTGGCGCGGAGGCGTTCGAGCTCAGCCGCGCCGTCAACGCGGGATGCGGCTTCTTGTGCACCGTGCACGCGAACTCGGCGGCGGAAGCGCTGGACGCGCTCGTGAACGCTGCGCTCATGGCAGGGGAGAAC
>JBEVLJ010000031.1:0-19947 GCA_040509195.1 Acidimicrobiia bacterium | reverse complement strand
GTGGTCGGCGCCGGCCGCGCTCACGTCACGACCGTTCGAACGTCCCGGCGTCGATCACGACCCGATCGCCGTTCGCCTCGGTGCGGAACGCGAAGCTGCCGCCGCCGAGGTCCCACATCTTGACGGTGAGGTCGTCGCCCGGCGTGACTGGATTGCTGAAGCGCGCGTCCATCGACCCGAACTTCGCCGGGTCGGAGTCGCACAGCGTGTGCAGGAGCGCTCGACCGGTGAACCCGTATGTGCAGAGCCCGTGTCCGATCGGCGCGGGAAAGCCGGCGATGCGGGCGATCTCGGGGTCGGAGTGCAGCGGGTTCCGGTCGCCGGAGAGGCGGTAGAGCAGGGCCTGGTCGGGCCGCGTCGAGTATGTGACGACGTGGTCGGGCTCCCGGTCGCCGGGCACCGAGTTCCCCGACGAAGGGCCGCGGTCGCCGCCCCAGCCACCCTCGCCGCGGATGAACATCGACGACCGGGCGGTGATGAGCGGCTTGCCCGTCGCGACGTCGACCGACTCCGCCTCGAGCACGACGACGACCGCGTTGCCCTTGTCCCAGATCGCCGCGACCCGGCCCGTGTTGCGCACCGTGCCCTCGACCGGGATCTCGGAGTGGAGCGTGATGCCCTGGCCGCCGTGCACGAGCATCGTGAAGTCGAACTCCCCGATGAGACCCATCACCCCGCCGGTGCCACAGGCGATCACGCCGTAGGTGGGGAGCACGCGCTGCTGCACGCCGCGGCTGTTCTCGGTGGTGAACTCGAGCTCGAACCCGGTCGGGTCGATTGCGCCGGCACCGACGCCGAGCGCGTAGAGCAGACAGTCCTTCGACGTCCAGCTGAACTCGACCGGCTCTCCGACGAGACCGACGGCATCGGGATTGATGGGCACCAGTACCTCCGTGATTGTCCGTGTTGATGGCTGATGGTAGCGCTGACGCGATGGCCGCGTTCTTGACCTGTACCTCAAGGGTGACGCGTCGGCGGCGTCACGGCTCCAGTCCGCGGCGACCCAGCCCGGGTACTCCCTCCAGTCCGGCTGATCGGGAAGCATGCGCGTCCGCGTACGCTGACCGCCGTGACGATGGCGGTGGAGCAGTGGCGCAGCGAGATCCGGGTCGGCGATCGCCGCTTGTTGTGCGTGGCCGACGGTGTCTTCGAGATGCCCGAGGGCTTCATGAGCGTGCCCGGGTACCAGCGCCGCTTCGAAGACGCGCAGGGCGTGGCGACGCTCCCGGTCGGGTCGTTCGTCGTCCCCGGCGACCAGACGGTGCTGATCGACGCCGGCGTCGGGCCCTTCGCGACGCGGGGCCTCGCCGGCGGCGCGCTCCTCCGTGAGCTCGCCGCGGTCGGCGTGCAGCCCGCCGACGTCGAAGTGGTCGCGATCACCCACCTCCACCTCGATCACGACGGCTGGGTCACGACGAAGGCCGACGGCGTGACGTTCCCGAACGCGGTCGTGCACGTGGGACGCGCCGATTTCGAGCACTTCGTCGTCGAGCAGGCGTCGCCGGACTTCCGCGTCGCCCGGCACAAGCGCGAAGGACTGCAGGCGCTCCTCGACGGCGGCCGCCTCGTGCTCGTGGACGACGAGCTCGAGATCGCGCCGGGCGTGGTCGCGCTGCCCACGCCGGGCCACACGCCGGGGCACCTCGCGTTCGCGGTCGGCGACCGCCACGAGCGCGTGCTGGTGCTCGGTGACGCGATGTACTGCCCGGAGCAGCTCACCGATGCCGACCTGACCGCAATGCACGACCTCGACCCCGCGTTGGCTCGGCGCACCCGCGAGCTGCTGCAGCGGGAAGCCGACCGGCACGGCACCCAGGCCGTCGGCTGCCACTTCCCCGGCCTGCGCGCCGCGCGCGTCGTGGGCGGCGCGGTCACCTGACCGGCGTTCGCGCCGCGGATCCCACGGTCAGGAAGCCGCGAGGGTGACCCGCACGCCACGACCAACGCCGAAGTCAGCGCGGTGACGCGTCGACCGTGCGATCGGACCGGACGACCACGGCATACGAGCCGATCCCGAGGAGCCGGTCGCCGTCGAGGTCGCGATCGGCCACGCGCACCCCGTCGACGGTGCCGGTCGACTCGTTGAACGCAACGTCGTCGACGGTGCCCAGTGCGTCGCCGTCGTCGTCGAGGACGAGCTTGCCCAACATGCTCGCATGACCGCCCGCGGCGCGCGCTTCGAGCGGACCGTCAGCGTCGTGCGGAGCGTCGGCGGACTCGATGATCACGGCATCAGTGCCGATGCCGCGGATCTGTTCCCAGGAGACGAAGCGGCTCGACTTCTTCGTGCCGAGTTGCACAGCCACGATTCGCCGAGTCTCGGCGTCGACGACCACACCGTCGGCGGTTCCGAGCCGAGTGGCGGTGTCGCGTGCGATCACGTCTTGTCCGATGAGTGCGCTCAGTGAGCTCATGATGTCGCCTCGTCGCTGGAAGTCTCTTCGTGCAATCGGGCACGGAACTCGGGAATCGAGGCACCGAAACCGGCGAGGTCGTCGTGAACGAAGCCTTCGACCTCGTCGGGCACGATGAGCGCGTCACCGGAGACCGCATGTTGTTCAGGCAGCGGGATGTACAGCGTGCGGTCCTCGGCCTTGACCTCATAGCCGACCGCGCGTGCGTCTTCGCCGACGGTGATGATCACGTCGACGACCTCACCGAGATTCGTTCCGCTCTCCGTGAGCACTGCATCTCCGATCACGTTGCGATCCGAGGATGCGGCGGCGACCGGGTCGGAAGCTGCATCCACGTCGACGAGCACGTCTTCGGACGCAACCATCACCGCGTCGTGGCCGATCGCGTGCACCGACGACATGGAGAGCCGTTCGCGGAGCTTGCCGCCGAACAGGCCGCGCTGGTTGAGGGTGAATCCGAGCAGCGCGCCGTGCTCGCTGTCGTAGACGACGTCGCGCACCTCCGCCACGTCGTCACCGCGCAACGTGACCACTGGAAACGACAGGAGTTCCCGGGCGCGTACGACGCGACTCATGGGTGCTCGTTCGTGTCGCGGCTGTCGGAACCCGACGGGGGAGCGGCGATGACGCCGCCCTTCCGTCGTGATTGCAACACGAGGACGACGACGACGGCGATCAGGGCGACGAGCACGATGGTGGCGATGAGTGCGGTCATGTGTGCGCTCTCACTTCCGCTGGGGGTGGGGTGGTGGTACCCACAGGTCGAGCGCTGAACCCTCTCGACGCGCATCGGTGGTTCAGGAGAGTTGCACCGGCACGCGAAGGTCGTCGACCGGCAGTACGGGATCGGTCACCGCGCTCACCGTCAGGGCGTCGAGGGTCAACGAGTTGCCGGGGGAGCTCAGGAATGCGGTGTCGGCGGCATCCCGACCGGTGGCGATGCGGAGAAGCGTGCTCCTTGGCGCAAGCCCGGTGGGGTCGACCACGAGCCACTTCCCGTCGACGGCAGCCTCGACGACGGCGTGGAAGTCCATTGGGTCGAGCCCGGGCGCATACACCGACACGAAACGCGTCGGCACATCGCACGCGCGCAGCATCGCGATCGTGAGGTGCGCGAAGTCGCGGCACACGCCTTGGCGCGCCAGCAACGTGGACACGGCGCTGTCGATCGGGCGGCTCGATCCTTCGACGTACGCGAGGCGTGTGCCCACCCAGCTCGACACCCCGTCGAGCAGCTCACGCCCTTCGAGGCCGCGAAACTCGAAGCGAGCAACCGCGGCGAGCTCGTCTGACTGGCAGTACCGACTGGGCCGGAGATACCGGAACGAGTCCAGCGTGGTGATCGGCGGAGGATCAGCGACACCGATCACGGTGGCGTCGTAGGTCACCGACAATGATCCTGGCCCGACATCGGGAACCACGTGGAGTCGGGTCTGATGCTCTGCTTCCACCTCGGTGATCGCGCGTTCGACGCCATCGAGGGTCACGGTGAGGGATTCGGTCGCCGCGGCTGGGCCGGCGACTGCGATGCTCAGCACGACCTCGGACGGCATCGTGACGGTCGCGAGGATTCGACACGACACCGAACGCTGCATCAGTGATCGTTCCACACCGAATCGCCGATCACGACCGCCTGTTCCGGCAGGAAGTTGACGACATCTTCGGCATCGACGAGACACCGTAGCTGCGTCAACACTCCGCGCTCAACGCCGGTGCGTTGCGGGATCGTCGTCGATGACGACGACTTCGGACACGACGGGCGCGGCAGGAGCTTCGCCCGCCGTGTGGGTGACCACGACGACTGGTTCGTCGTGCTCGAGTTCACGCTTGGCTTCACGGATCGAACGAGCGAGCTTGGGGATGCGAGTCGAGCCGAACAGCAACAGCACCACGACGAGCACGATCAACAACTCTGGAACTCCGAGACCCATGACGACGATCCTTCTCTGAATCTTCCGGTGGCAGTTTCGGAACCGAGCTCGCGTGAGTCGTCACCGATCCCAATGACGGTGCAGCGCCAAGTCGGCGAAGAACGCGTCGGCATTGTCGGAAACGCCCGTGAGATCGGTGTCGATTCCGAGGATCGCTCCCCACTCGGGATCGAGGACCGCGATGGTCTTGTGGTGTCGGAACGCCTCTTGCACGAACACCCCGGTCCCCGGATCGGGAGCGGCCGCGATGACGACACCGTCGTATTCCACCGGGTCGGTGATGTGCACCGACCGGTCGACGGCGACGCCACCCGCGAGCGTGCCGAGGTGCGGACCGATCACCACCACTTCGGCGCCGAGCGGATCGGCGGCGGTGCGCCATGCCGACACGACTCGGTTGCGCGTGCTGTCGTCGACGACGATCCCCACGATCCGCCCCGCGACCGGGCCTCGCTCGCGCCGGTCGAGTGACAGGGCCGGCGAGACGAGCGCAGGATCCACCGGCGACCCGGTCGGCGCATCGATGCCCAGGTGTGCGGCGACCGCGTCGGCGAGGTCGGCGTCGACCTGCGCGAGGTTGGCGACCATTCGCTGATGGATGCCCGGGCTGATGCACTTCGCCAGCTCGAAGCTGAACGCGCCGGCGATGTGCTCGCGCTCCACGTCGGTCAACGAGCGGTAGAACAACGTGGCTTGGGTGAAGTGATCGTCGAAGCTCGCGGGACGCAGCTTGATCTTCGGTCCCGCGACCTCGGTCGGCGCGTGGGTGTAGGTGCCTGCTTCGGGTCGTGCGAACGGGCAACCACCACCGAGGGAGTTCGGCGTGTACGCGGTGACGCCTTCGTGCACGACGTGTTGCATGAAGCCGTCGCGGTTGTTGTCGTTCACGTCGGCGAGCGGTCGGTTGACCGGGATCTGCGCGAAGTTCGGACCGCCGAGACGCGTGAGCTGCGTGTCGAGGTACGAGAACAGCCTCGCGTGCAGCAGCGGGTCGTCGACGAACCCGATGCCAGGAACGAGGTGACCGGGATGGAACGCGACCTGCTCCGTCTCCGCGAAGAAGTTCGCCGGGTTGCGATCGAGCGTGAGCGTGCCGACGAGCCGTACCGGGCAGAGCTCTTCGGGCACGATCTTCGTGGCGTCGAGCAGGTCGATTCCTTCGAAGGTCTGGTCTTCGTTGTCGGGCATCACCTGGACGCCGAGGTGCCACTGCGGGAAGTTGCCCGACGCGATCCGCGCGTTGAGATCGCGACGGTGGAAGTCGGGGTCGATCCCGCCGAGCTTCTGCGACTCCTCCCACACGAGACTGTGGATCCCCGCCACTGGCTTCCAGTGGAACTTCACCAGTGAGGTGGTGCCGTCGGCGGCGGTGAGGCGGAAGGTGTGGACGCCGAAGCCCTCCATCGTGGCGTACGACCGAGGAATGGCGCGATCCGACATGACCCACAGCAGCATGTGCGTCGACTCGGGTTGCAGGCTCACGAAGTCCCAGAACGTGTCGTGCGCAGACTGCGCCTGCGGGATCTCACGATCGGGTTCGGGCTTGACCGCGTGGATGAGGTCGGGGAACTTGATCCCGTCCTGAATGAAGAACACGGGAATGTTGTTGCCGACGAGGTCGAAGTTGCCTTCATCGGTGTAGAACTTCACCGCGAAGCCGCGCACGTCGCGCGCGGTGTCGGCGGAACCGCGCGAGCCGGCAACCGTCGAGAAGCGCGTGAACACCGGCGTCGTCGCGCCAGGTTGCAGGAACGACGCCGCGCACAGGTCGGCGAGACCGTCGACTGCCTCGAACACGCCATGTGCACCTGCACCTCGCGCGTGCACCACGCGCTCCGGGATCCGTTCGTGGTCGAAGTGCGTGATCTTCTCGCGCAGATGGAAGTCTTCGAGCAAGGTCGGTCCGCGCTCACCCACCGTCAGCGAGTTGTCGGCGTCGTCGACCCGCAGTCCCTGCGCGGTGGTCAGCCGATCGCCCGACTGACCCCACACGAGCGCCGTTCCGTCGCTCGCGGGCGTCTCTTCCGAGAGGGGGATCAGCTTGCCGGCGGCGCGCTTCCGCTCCGCGCCCGCGATCGCGGCGGCTTTCGGCGGACGCGCGGTCGGTGCCGGATTCGCCTGCTCGCGGCTGCTCGTCGCCTCATCTCGATGTGGCGATCGCGCCCCATCGTGCGCGATCGGGCCCGGAGCGTTCGGGCGGCGAGGGAGCTTCGCTCGGGCCATCAGGACTCCTTCATGAGCTCACCCGCAGGCGAGCGCGTTCGTGACTGCGTCGGGGTGGTCGTACCCGCCGCCTCGGGCCGCGAACCCCGAGCCCCGTACTTCCTCAGTTCGACCCTCGTCGGAGTGTCGAATCGTGTCCCGCGACATCACCGTCGCAACAGGGTCACGATGGCGCGGTCTGGCCCCAATTCCATCGTGTTCGAGATCTCCAGGTGCGAGTTGATCGAGAAGCCGGCGACGCGTGCGGCCTGTGCGGCGCCGCGCACCTGCACCACGAGCGCGCCGCCGGGCTGAAGGGCGCGCGCCGCGACCGGGAGACATGCCCGCAATCCTTCGAGCCCGTCATCGCCGCCGTCGATCGCGTGGACCGGGTCGGCAGCGAAGCGTTCCACCTCTTTTGACGGCACGTACGGCGGATCGGCGATGACGAGTGCGAATGATGCGTCCTCCACGCACAGCGTCTCGACCCGACTGCACACCACGGTGGCGTCGATGTCGTTCACGGATGCGTTGTCGCGAGCCCAGCGACACGCGACCTCGTGGTCGTCGACCTGTACGAGGTGGCGCTTCGACCACAGTGCCGCGGCCTGGCCGATGTGGCCTGCGCCGCAATGGAGCTCGAGCACGGGGCCCGGAGGGAGCACCTCCAGCAGCGCGGCGGCGCGGCGGCTCTGTACGAGCGTCCACGGGCGCGGCTCGAGCATCGTGTCGTCGTATCGGACGCGCAGCGGCCCGAAATCGCAGCGGTGCGTCGTCATGCGGCGCGGGCGCCTGCGCATCCGAAGTTCGAGGCCGTCCACCCGAAGAATCGTTGGTTCACCGTTGATCGCCACCGGGCGCCACGCACGACGCGTGCGCCCCACTCAGGAAATCGATCGAGCAGCGGGACCACCGCGTGATCAAGCCAGTCCTTGCCATGATGCGGATCCGCGGCGGCGTGCTCTTCGTAAAATGCCAATGCACTCGGACTCGCGCCGGTCCGGTGCAACGCCGTCACCACCTTGCGGCAGCGCGGCCCAGCCTGGCACTCGAGGAGGCCGAGTGCGCCGATCATCTCGGGTTGCAGCACGCGGTTGGTGGCCAGGTAGCCGCCGAGCACCTTGCGCTCGAGCGCCTCGACGGGCAGCTCGTCGACCGGCACCACAGGGAGGTCGAGCGCGTGCACCATCTCGCGGTGCAACTCCGTGTGCACCGCGCTGAGCGTGCCTCGACCCATCTCGTCCCAGTAGTTCGCGGCCAACGTCAACTTGGGCGTTCCCGCGAGGCCCACTTGGCACAGTGCGACGAGATCGTCGAAGTCGGCATCCGGGCCGCCTTCAACCGCGAGGAACGCCGCGACCTCGGCGCGGTCAGCCGTGAGCGCGAGCCAGTCGTACACCGCGGGCACGAGGTCGCGTCTGGCGATTCTGCGCAGCGTCGCGACGACGTCGACCGGATCCGCGGCATCGTCGACCTGCACTGCGCCGGCATCGAGATGCGCCCTGAACACCGCTTCGAGCTGGCCTTTGGCCCGCGCCATTCGGGGGTCGTGTTGCCACTCCGCCATGGTGCCGATTCGCTCGAGTGGTGCCAGGTGCAGCGCATGCAGATCCAACAACGTGAGCAGGACCTCTCGATACGAGATCAAGCCCTCGACCGTGGTCGACGGTTGGATCGCGACGGCCAACCGAGGAGTGAGGTCGGATTCGATCACGCTGGTGAGCTACCCCGAATCGCGGTCGCGGCAACCTCACGCGATCAGCGCGCACGCGGTCGCGGCGATCGGGCGATCGGTCGTGGTTCCGCGAGCGCGGACGCGGGTAGGGAAGCACGCATGCGCGCGCCGATCTTGCATTGCCCCCTGACGGCAAGCCCCGACCCGATCCCGGCGCGCCGCCATGAGCAGGCGCGCATGAGCAGGCGCGGATGAGCGGGCGCGGACGAGCATGACGACGACTGGGGATCGGGTGTTCCAAGCGATCGTCGCCGACGTGGAGTATCCGGTCTTCGTGGTGACCGGGTCAGCCAGCGACGAACCGGCGGGTTGTCTCGTCGGCTTCACGACCCAGTGCAGCATCGAGCCCTTGCGGTTCCTGGTGTGCGTGTCGAAGAACAATCACACTTGGGAGATCGCGATGCGGACGTCGACCTTGGCGGTGCATCTCGTACGGCCAGACCAGCGCGACCTCGCCGCGCACTTCGGGTCGCGTTCCGCCAAGGACGATCCGATGAAGATGGCGTCGTGGCCGCTGCTCGACGGCCCCGAAGGGGTGCCGATCGTGCCCGGTTGCGACTGGTTCCAAGGTCGGGTGCTCGATCGTTTCGATCTCGGAGATCACACCGGCTTCCTGTTGGAGCCGGTCGACGGTCGCCTCGGACGCGATGGTGACGGACAACTCGGATTTCAAGGCGCGGCAGACATCGACGCCGGACAGCCCGCGGGCACTCCGGAAGACCCCGCGTAGCGACCCGAGAATCTCGCGACGCGGCGGCGCGTCCCCACGCCTACTTCAGGAAGATCGGGTTGCGCACGAGGGCGCCGCAGCCGCGACGCGCTCGGGTGTGAGCAGATTGGCCGTGCCGCGCTGGTCGCCGTCCCCGCGCAGGCCTGCGGCCCTCGTCGGCGACCTCGGCTGACCCCCTGCGTAGGATGTCTCGCGTCATCACCATCGGGGCACCGGGAGGACCGTGACCCACGATCTCGTGATCCGAGGCGGCACCGTCGTCGACGGCACCGGTGCGACGGCGCGCGTCGCCGACGTCGCCGTCGACGCCGACCGCGTCACCCTCGTCGGTGAGGTCGACGACGGCGGGCGCGAGGAGATCGACGCGCGCGGGCTGATCGTCACCCCGGGCTTCGTCGACCCGCACACCCACCTCGAGGCACAACTCTGCTGGGACCCCGATGCCACGCCCTCGAGCATGCATGGCGTCACGACCACCCTCTTCGGGATGTGCGGCTTCGGCATCGCCCCGTGCGCCGACGGCGGGGGCGATTACCTGCTCCGCAGCTTGGAAGTGGTCGAGGAGATCCCGTTCGCGAGCAGCTCACGCGGTGTGCCGTTCGCATGGCACACGTGGCCCGAGTTCCTCGCGTACCTCGAGCGCCAGACCCTTGCCGTGAACGTGGGGGGCATGGTGCCGCACTCGGCGCTGCGCTGCTACGTGATGGGCGACGATGCACGGGAGCGGCCGGCCACGCCCGAGGAACGGGCGGAGCTCGCCGCAGAGCTGCGTCGTTCGCTCGACGGCGGGGCGCTGGGCTTCGCCACGTCCCGCGGCCCGAACCACGTCGACGCCTACCAACAACCGGTCCCGAGCCGCTTCGCCGACCACGCCGAGCTCGCGGAGCTCGTCCGCGAGTGCCATGGCCGGCCGTGGCAGATCAACCTGGAGAACAAGGTCTCGACCGAAGCTGACCTGATCACCGCGGAGGTCGAGGTGTACGCCCGGTGGACCCGCGAGGCCGGCGCCCGGATGACCTGGTCACCGTTCTTCGCCGAGCCGAGCGAGTCGGTGTGGCGAGCGGTCATCGACCACAACGAGCGGCTCAACGCCGACGTCGAGGTGCGGCCGCAGGTGAGCCCGTATCCCATCACGGCCACGCTTCGCTTCGACGGCACCGACCTCACGCCCGTCGCGGGGTGGGAGACCGCGATGGAGCACTTCCCGGGCCTGAGCGGCGAGGAGCGGAAGCGGCATCTCGCCGACCCAGCGGTCCGCGACCTCGTGCGCGAGGCGACGGCGCGGTACGACGCGACTCCGGTCGAGCAGCGGCCCTACCCGGCCGTTCCGCCCCGGTACGGCGAGTGGATCGTGATTGGCGGGGCGCCGGACGCCGCACTGGGCTTCACCCTCACCGAGCTCGGCGCACGCGCGGGAACTGGCGAAGCCGACGTGCTGTGCGACCTCGCCGCGAACGACCTGAGCTTCGAACTGCAGGTGCCCCTCGTGAACGTCGACCCGGACCAGGCCGCGGCGTTGAGCGCCGTGCCGGGCACGTTGATCGGACTGGGCGACGCCGGCGCGCACGTGGCGACGGTCGCCAACTACATGTACCCGACCGCGATGCTCGCCGGACTCGTGCGCGACACCGGCACGTACACCATCGAGTCGGCGGTGCGGCGGTTGACCTCGGACCCGGCACGGTTCTTCGGCGTGCCGGCGCGAGGCGAGCTGCGGCCCGGTGCGTTCGCAGACGTCTGCGTCATCGACTTCGATCGTCTCGCCGTCACGAGGACCGAGATGCGCAACGACCTGCCTGGTGGCGCGCGTCGTCTCTATCGCGGGGCGACCGGCTACGCCGCGGTGGTCGTGAACGGCCAGGTGACGATCCGCGACGACGCGCTCACCGGCGCGCGTCCCGGGAAGGCAGTGCGACCGACCGACCGATGAGCCTCGAGGCGCGTGTCGCGGGCGCAGCGCGCGCGGCTACGGGCGGTTCATGCCACGGAGGAGCGCGCGGGTGTCGAGTCGGTCGTCGCCCTCGAAGCGAGGTGCCTGCGCGGCGAAGGCGGCGCTGATCTCGTCCCACCGCTCGGACGCCAGCTCCACCACCGGGGGGTGGGTGACGATGTAGAAGTCGCCCCGTTCGACGCCCTCGGCGACCCGCTCGCCCACGACGTCGGGGGTGAGCCCGAAACCGGTGGGAGCGCCGTTGCTGCGACCGGACGGCGTGGGCCCGCCGTAGCGTTCGTGGCGGTTGCGGGTCGCGGTCTGCAGATCGCTCGCGACGACGCCGGGGCACAGGATGCTGACCCCGATGAAGTCGGGGAGCTCGTTGCGGAGCACGTCGCTGAGCGCGAGCACCGCGTGCTTGGTCGCCGTGTACATCGCGGCGTTGGTGTGCGGCATGCCCAAGCTGTTCTCGGATCCCGTGTTCACGATGTGCGCCGGTGTTCCCTGTTCCACGAACCGACGACCGAACACCTGACACCCGAGGAACACGCCCATCACGTTGACGTCGAGCAGCCATCGCGCGTTCGCCTCGTCGATGGCGAGAAACGGCGACGACGAGAACACGCCGGCGTTGTTGACGAGCACGTCGACATGACCGAGCTCCTCCCACGCGCGCGCGGCGAGATCTTCGATCGACGACGCGTCGGTGACGTCGCAGCCGACCGCGAAGGCGCGCGTCCCGCCAACCTCGAGCGTCGATGCGACCTCCGCGGCCCGGTCCGCTTCGATGTCGGCGACGACGACATCGGCGCCGCGACGCGCGAACGCCTCCGCGATTCCGCGACCGATGCCCGATGCGGCGCCGGTGACCACGGCGCCCTTCCCCTGCAAGTCCACGTGTGCTCCGCTTCGCTGATGATCAGGACATTGTGTCGAATTGATGAGCCCGGAGGAACGTGCGCACGTGCCGCACCGCGAGCGGCGTCAGCTCTTCGGTGTTCCAGGGATAGAGGCTCACTTGCGAGTTCGGCGCGAGGCGCACCATCTCCATCGCGACGTCGTACGGATGCGCCGGCACATCGTCGGGCAACACGAGAATGGGTGTCTCACACACCTGCACGAAGTCGCGTGACACCGAAAAAACGAAGTCGGCGCGGTTCGTGTACATGTTGGTGAGGAACTCGTGCACCATCTCCGTCGTGATGTCGGGTCGGCGCTCGCGCAGTTGTCGGCCCCAGCCCTTGAACGTCTCCGAGTAGTAGTAGTCGGGCAGCTCCGGGCGGTAGCCGCTCGGTTGGGCGAGCACTGCGGCGCGGATCCGGTTGGGCGCGCGTCGCAGCAGGTTCCAGATGAACGGACCGCCGATGCAGAAACCCAGCACGAGGAACTCGTCGCACGCCAGGTGGTCCATCAAGCCGAGCTGGTCGTCGGCGTACGCGTCCCACGGCCGGTCGACCTCGAGCGGCCCCGACGACTGCGGCGCAGACAGCGCGGTCCCGTCGGCGCGGACGGTGGCGTTTGCGTTGCGCAGGTCGGCGCCGATGACGCGGTATTCGTCGGCGAACTCGCGGAACGGATCGAAGGGGTGGCGCGCGAGCAGCTCCACCGCGGAGTTCAGCCCACCGCCGGAGATGACCAAGAGGGGGAAGCCGGTGCCAGCCTCTTCGTAGCGGATGCGCGTCTCGCCGCGTTCGTAGAAGGGCACGGCGGGCTCAGATCCCGGCGGCGGCGAGCGCGGCCGCGAGCTCACGCCGATACTGAGCTGCGTTCACCACCTTGAGGTGTTCGTAGCCACGGATCTGGTCGGCGAGGGACGCGATCTCCGTCGCGCGCTCGACGCCGACCCGGTCCAGGTGCTCGGCCAGTCGGTCGGCGAGCGCGATGTACTCGTCGCGCAGGTTGCGTTCGAGTCGACGCAGACGAGTCCACCCGAAGACGTCGAACGGGGTGCCCCGGAGCACCTTGGCGCGTGCGAGGACGGAGAGCACCGGGCCGGCCGAACGGTCGAGGCGCAGCTTTCGCTTCATGCCGAGTGCGCGCAGGGCAGGCGGGTGCAGGAGGACGACCCGGCGGGCGCCGGGCCCGGCCACCGCTTCCGCGCTCGCGCGCGCGTCGGGTGTGGTGTGCAGCCGTGCCACCTCGTACTCGTCCTTGTACGTCATCAGCTGATGCAGGTGACGCGCGATCGCGGCGGTGAATGCGCCGCCGCCGCCAGCCTCCTCCTCGGCAACGCGCGCGCGCTCGACGGTGGCGAGGAATCGCCGTGCATATCGCTCGCCCTGATAGGCGCGCAGGTCGTCGGCGAGCCAGTCGATCGACGCGGGATCGGCCGCCGGGGCGGTGGGCACGGCCGCGGGATCGGCCACGAGCAGACGGCCCCACCGGAAGGCGTTGAGGTTCTTCTCGACCGCGACGCCGTTGAGCGCGATCGCGTCCTCGACGGCCGAGGGCGACACCGGGATCGCACCGAGTTGCAGGGCGACACCGAGGAGCAGGATGTTGGCGGCGGTGCCGTCGCCGAGGAGGGTCCGGCTCAGCCCGGCGGCGTCGATCCAGCGACGCGCCGTGCCGTCGGTGAGGGGGGCGATCGCCGCGTCCAAGGCGCCGAGATCTGGCCCCGCGATCTCGCGATGCCCGATCATCATCCCGGTCGGCGTGAGCGATGTGGAGGCGACCACCGCCGTGCGGACCGGATCGAGACCCACGAGCAGCGCGGGGGTGAAACCGACGATCGCGTCGAAGGCGAGGAGGAGGTCGATGCCGCTGTCGCCGGCGCGC
Source organism: Acidimicrobiia bacterium (assembly GCA_040509195.1). Taxonomy (GTDB): domain Bacteria; phylum Actinomycetota; class Acidimicrobiia; order IMCC26256; family DASPTH01; genus DASUMF01. The sequence goes on along the minus strand of JBEVLJ010000031.1, from coordinate 6,224 downwards.
CCGACGCGCTCACCCTCGTCGCGCGTGAGGAGGAGGTCGGACACGACCGGGCCCGCCTTCTGGGAGAGTCCGGTCTGGTCGAGGCCATGGACGTGCCAGCCGTCGAGGTTGGCGGCCATGCCGAGGACCTGCGACGCGGTGAGCACGCCGGTGCCGCCGATTCCTGGCATCCGCGCCACCCAGTCGGTGCCCACCGGGCGACGAACCGGCTCCGGGAGGTTGCCCGGATCGGGTGCGGTGGGGAGCCGGGCGGCAGCGCTCGCATGGCGGCGGCGACGCCGCCCGCTGGCCTCGCGCACGAGCATGAAGCTCGGGCAGTCTCCCTGCAGGCACGACAGGTCGATGTTGCAGCTCGACTGGTCGATCGCCGTCTTCGGCCCGAGGGGTGTCTCCACGGTCTGGACCGCGAGGCAGCTCGACTTCACACCGCAGTCACCGCAGTGCTCGCACACGCGGGCGTTCACGACGACGCGCTCCGCCGGTTTCGGCAGACGCCCTCGGTTGCGGTCGCGGCGCACCTCGGCGGCGCAGCGTTGATCGTGGATCAGCACCGTCACGCCGGGCTCGGCCGCGAGGAGCTCCTGGGCCTCGATGATCCGGGATCGGTCCCAGACCTCGACGCCCTTGGGCATCGCCACACCCCGGTAGCGACCGAGGTCTTCCGTCGTGACGAGGACCCGGGTGACGCCGTCGGCCAGCATCGACCGTGCCATGTCGGGGACGCTGCGGTTGGCGACCGCCTGCTGACCGCCCGTCATCGAGACGGCGTCGTTGTACAGGACCTTGTATGTCATGTGGACGCCGGCGGCGACGGCAAATCGCAACGCGAGCCAACCCGAGTGGAACAGGGTGCCGTCGCCGATGTTCTGGAACAGGTGATCGGCTTCGACGAACGGGGCGGCGCCGACCCACTGGGCACCCTCGCTCCCCATCTGGCCGAGCGACAGCGCGCGTCCGACGTGCTCCGGTCGCATCCGCGCGGCCAGGCCGTGGCAGCCGATCCCCATGCCGACGAGCGACCCATCCGGCACCTGCGTCGAGGTGCCATGGGGGCAGCCGGCGCAGAACCAGGCTTGGCGTGCGGGGCCCACCTGGAGCTCGATGCGCTCGCGGGTTGCGACGGTCGCCGGGCGCAGTCGCCCCGGCCCGAGGCCTCGTGTGAGCCGCGCCGTGAGGGGGGCAACCAGCGCGTCGGCGTCGAGCCCACCCCACGCGTCGAGGAAGGGCGCGCCCGTCTCGTCGCGCTTTCCGATCACGCGCGGTGCGTTGGTCGTGCCGTAGAGCGCGTCTCTGACCTGGGTCTCGATGAAGGCCCGCTTCTCCTCCACCACGACGATCTCGTCGAGGCCACGGCCGAAGTGTCGGACCTGGTGCGGGTCGATCGGCCAGGGCTGGCGGACCTGGAGCAGCCGGACGCCGAGCGCACCGAGCTGCTCGACCTCGAGCCCGAGGCGTCGCAAGGCCTCGACGACGTCGCGGTACGTGTGTCCGGACGCAACCAGTCCGAGCCAGGCGTCGTCGGGATCGGTGACGATGCGGTTGATCCCGTTCGCCGATGCGTACGCAACCGCACGCGGCAACCGCCGTTCGTGGATCTCACGCTCCATCTCGAGGGTGTCGGGCTGCAACATCACCCCGGTCGGCAACCGCAGCCCGCCGTCGTCGAATTCCGGAACGACCAGTCGCACGTGATCCAGTGACACGTCGGCGTGACCGCTCGCGTCGGCGACGGACACGACGATTCGCATCGACGACCACAGCCCGCTGGTCCGCGACTGCGCGACGGCGTGCGCGCCCAGGTCGAGGATGTCCTGCACGTCGCCGGGATGGAAGAGCGGCATGCAGAGCTCGGCGCAGAGGCGCTCGGACGACGAGGGCAGCGTCGACGACTTGCAGACGGGGTCGTCCCCGACGAGGGCCACCACACCACTGCGCGCGCTCGTGCCCGCGAACACCGCGTGCCGCACCGCGTCGGTGGCGCGGTCGAGTCCGGGCGCCTTGCCGTACCAGACGCCGACGACGCCCTCGAAGCGGGCGTCGGGTGCGACGGCCGCGAGCTGGCTGCCGAACAGGGCGGTCGCCGCGAGCTCCTCGTTGATCGCAGGTTGGTGGTGGATGTCGTGTTCGGCGAGCAGCTCGCGCATGCGGCCGAGCTCGAGGTCGAAGTTGCCGAGTGGCGACCCGGGATAGCCGGTCACGAGCGCCGCGGTGCGGAGTCCGACGCGCCGGTCGCGCCGCATCTGGTCGACGGGCAGTCGGACGAGCGCCGCGTTGCCGGTGAGGAGCTGCGTGCCGTGTTCGGCGGTGTAACGCTCCTGCAGGGAACGCGGTCCGGTCGGACGTGCTCGTTCGCTTGCGTCAGCCTGCGTCATCGCGCTCGAAGCGCCTCCTTCGATTCGGCCGGTCGCGCACCGGTGCAAGCATTGCACACGGCATGCGACGGCCCACCGGCTCATGCGAGTTCGCCCACGCCCGACCTCGACGCACCAATCGTGATAGAAGAAGCCCGAACCAAGCGAAGGGGGAGCCCATGCTGCAGGTCGGTTCGTTCGAGATCCTTCCGGTGCTGGATGCCACGTTCAAAGCGCCGCCGAGGACCACCTACCTGGGTGAGCCCGCCAGCGACGAGGTGTGGGAGCAGCATCGCTACCTCCTCGACGACGACGGCAACATCGAGGGCTCGATGGGAGGGTTCCTCATCCGCGGAGGAGGCGGTGATCGCGTCGCGCTGGTCGACCTCGGCCTCGGCAACAACGACATGCTCAGCGCGCGGGGCGGTGCGATGCTCGACAGCCTGCGCGCCTGGGGGTACGGGCCGGAAGACGTCACCGACGTGCTCTTCACGCACTTGCACCTCGACCACGTCGGGTGGGCGAGCGTCGATGGCAAGGTGGTGTTCCCGAACGCGACGTACCGCTGCGATGTCGCCGACTGGGACCACTGGGTGCGCAACACGCCCGTGTTCAAGAATCCCCAGTCGAACCACTTCATGCAGATGCAGAAGGATCTGGTGGAACCGGCGGAGTCGCAACTCGAGACGTGGGACCGCGACGGACCGGTGCTGCCAGGCATCGACATCCTGCGGATCCCGGGGCACACGCCCGGGTCGTCGATGATCGTGGTCTCCGACGCCGGCCAGCGGGCGATGATGATCGGTGACGTGGTGCACTGCGCCGTGGAGCTCACCCAAGACGAGTGGGACGGCTTTGCGGATGTCGACCCGGTGCAGGCGAAAGCGGCTCGCAACGCATGGGCGCGGGAGATGGAAGGCGTCGACGTCCCGGTCGCGGCCGCCCACTTCGGCGGTCTGAAGTTCGGGCGAATCCTGCCCGGCCAGCAGGCGCGACGTTTCGAGTTCCTGTCCTGACGGCTCACGTGATCATTGCGCCGCGCGCCGGCGCCTGCGTCGAGCGTTGCCTCAGGACTGGGCGATGGCGGCGAGGGACCGGAGGGTCGCCTCGCTGTGGTCGAACGAGATCACGGCGACGTCACTGAAGCCCAGCTCGCCGAGCCGCTCGAGCCGGCGCCGCGCCTCATCGGGTGGGCAGCGCAGGTTGATCGGCTCGTCGCCACCGGGCTCGCCTCCTTCCGCGGTGAGGTCGGCCATGACGGTGGAGATCACCGCGCGCGTCCCGCCCGCCTCGCGGAACCGGGCCGAGCCCGCGGCGATCTCGTCCCACGTGCGCGTGCCCGAAGCGATCCAGCCCGCGTACTCCCGGGCGGCTCGCTCGATCCAGCGTCCGCTGTAGCTCCCGACGAGCACCGGTGGGCCACCGAGCAGCGGCGCGGCGACGTCGAGATGGGCCGCGCCCACCTGCTCGCCGTTCCAGAGTGCCCGCAGGTCGTCCATCGTGCGCCGGAAGATCGCGAAGCGATCGTCGTAGTCGACGCCGCTCGCGTCGAAGTCAGCTTTGGTCGATCCGCAGCCGAGCCCGAGAAGGAGGCGGTCGCCGCACGCGAGCCAGGCGGTCAGCGCCCGACGGGCGAGACCGAGCGGGCGCTGCAGCGGTGCCTGCACGACCGCGGTCCCGAGCAGCACCCGTTCCGTGGCGCCCGCGGCCGTCGCGAGCGAGACGAGTGGGTCGGGCGTGAAGAACCCTCGACCCACCGAGTCGGCCGCCCAGATGCTCGAGAAGCCGGCGGCTTCGATCCGGCGTGCGGCGTCGGCGAGATCGCCGGGTGCGTGCTGCGGACCCATCGCGCCGATCGGGAGGAGCAGGCCCAGGCGAGGAAGACCCAGGGGAGGAAGAGTGGTGTGCGCGTCGTCCATGGGCGCGCATGCTACGTCGCGACCTGGTACAACTCGGGCGGACCCGTGAGCGACCGGGCGGACGAGGAGGAGTCGACCGATGGTGGACGCGTTGGGGCCGGACGAGGTCGCCGCGTTGATCGAGCAACACCAACGCGTCGGCGAGGCGTTGCGCGACATGATGTCCGGGCTGGCCGCAGGTGGCGGGGTCGACCAGTCGATCTTCGCGGCCGGGTCGACGATCTCGCGCGGATACGCCGATCAGACGCCCCCGGCGCCCGCCGGTCACGCGGACACCGACGACGGTGAGGTCGATGACGGTGGGGCCGGAGATGCTGGTGAGGAGCGCGACCCGGCGCCACCACCCGTTGTGCCGACGTTTCGCCGCGATCACTTCGTCGTCCACCCGTCGTTGGACGGGTTCACCCTCGAAGAGGTGCTGATCCGCGAGTCGCCCGCAACCGGCGCCCGAGCCGGCGTATGCCTCGTGGCGACCGTCGAGGACGGCAAGATCACGCACATCGAGGAGTACGCCGACGCCGCGCAGATGCGCGCCGTGACGGGGCGCTGACGGCCGGTCGCGCGCGGCTCGGTCGCGGCTCGGGTCGTTCCAGGTCTCCTCGTCGCTGCCTGTGGTAGACCGCCTTGATGGCCACACCACCTCTGCCCACGACCGAAGAACTCCCAACCGGGAGCGGCGTCCCCGACCAGAGCGACCCGACGTCGACGTCGTACGACGAGCGCGAGCTGCTGCTTCGCGGCACCGGCTCGGTCTACGGCTATGGCGCCGACACCGACGAGGTCGTCGTGGTGGAGACCGGACGGCCGTGGACCACCCGGATCCTCGCCCGGTGGCCGTCGGATCCGGCCAAGTTCAGTGGCACCGTCGTCGTCGACGTCGGCCACCCCGAGATGGGCGTGGGCATCATGTGGATGCTCGCGGGTCGACACCTCCGACGTGAGCACCACGGTTACGTGCTCGTGACGACGCGGCGCAACACGCTCGCGTACGGCGACGCGACGCCGGTGACGTTGCTTCAGGACCACGATCCGGTGCGCTATGCGCCAATCGAGTTCGACGAAGGCGGGCTCACCTGGGACATCCTCGCTCAGCTCGCGGCGCTCGTTCGCCACGGGGGCGCGCACAGCCCGTTCCCGTCCGCGGCGTCGAAGGTGTTCATGGGGGGCTTCTCCGGTTCGGGGGCCTACACGCTCATGTACTCACGGAGCTTCCACGACCGCTGGCAGCGTGCGGAAGGGGGACCGCTCGTGGATGGCTACGTGATCGGCGAACCGAGCTGGTACCAGCACATCAGCTCGGCCGACGACCGGATCCCGGCGGATCAGGCTCCCCGCGACCTCGACGTTCCCGCGATCAGCCTCTACGGCTCGTCCCAACGCATCTTCGATCACCTGGTGGGTTGCGGCACGGCGAGGATCCGCGACGATGCCGACGGGCCGAGTTGCGGCGTCCGCACGTGGGAGGTCGCCGGGAGCGCCCATACGGCACGGCCGGGGTGCGATCTGCCGGCCAGCGATCTCGACCTCGGCCACTACTACCACCTCGCATTCGACGCACTCGCTCGTTGGTCCGACGGCGGGGCGCCGCCACCTCGCGCCGACCGCGTCGAGCTCGCCGCGCCGTCCCCCGACGGGCGACCGCGACTTCGTCTCGACGAGCACCGCAACGCCATCGGCGGTGTGCGCTCCGTGAAGCTCGACGTGCCCGTCGCCCGGTACTTCACGTGTCCGGAGAATTCCGCCGGTGTCATGGAGGTGTTCCCGCCCGACGTGCTCTCAGCACTCCACGGCGACCACACCGCCTATGCCGACGCCGTACGCGTTCGGGCCTCCGAGCTGACTGCCGAAGGATGGCTCCTGCCCGACGACGCTGCGCAGGTGGTCGCGGAGGCCGAGGCGTTCGACGGCTTCTCGCGCTCGCCGATGACGACATGACCGACGTCGCAGCAGTGGC
>JBEVLJ010000030.1:0-8439 GCA_040509195.1 Acidimicrobiia bacterium | reverse complement strand
GGGATTGTTACTATGGCGGTAGTGGAAATCCCCACGCACTCTCGTCACTGAAGGACGCGTCCCATGGCGGTCTCCGGGATCGACCTCGGCAAGTACAAGCTCGGGTGGCACGACAGCACCGACGACTACGAGTACACCCCCACCAAGGGGCTGAACGAGGACATCGTCAAGGAGATCTCGCATCGCAAGAGCGAGCCCGAGTGGATGACGAAGTTCCGGCTCAACGCGCTCACTCGCTTCGAGCGCAAGCCGATGCTCGAGTGGTTCGCGACGAACATGCCCGACATCGACTTCGACGACATCTACTACTACCTCAAGCCCAACAAGGGCGGCCAGGTGAACGACTGGGACATGCTCCCGGACGACATGAAGGCCACGTACGAGAAGCTGGGCATCCCCGAGGCTGAGCGCAAGTACCTCGCCGGGGTCACGGCCCAGTTCGAATCTGAGGTCGTGTACCACAAGAACCGTGAAGACCTCGAGCGTCAGGGGATCCTCTTCACCAGCATGGACCAGGCGCTGATCGACTACCCGGAGCTCGTGCGCGAGCACTTCGGCACCGTCATCCCGCCGGGCGACAACAAGTTCGCCGCGCTCAACTCGGCGGTGTGGAGTGGCGGCTCGTTCATCTACGTGCCGCCGGGCGTGCACGTCGACATGCCGCTGCAGGCGTACTTCCGCATCAACGCGGAGAACGCGGGGCAGTTCGAGCGCACGTTGATCATCGCCGACGAAGGTTCGTCGGTGCACTACGTGGAGGGGTGCTCGGCGCCGGTGTACAGCACCGACTCGTTGCACTCCGCGGTGGTCGAGCTGATCGCCAAGCCGGGTGCGCGCATCCGCTACACCACGATCCAGAACTGGTCGCCGAACGTGTACAACCTCGTCACCAAGCGCGCGATCGCACAGACCGAGGCGACGGTCGAGTGGATCGACGGCAACCTGGGCTCCAAGCTCACCATGAAGTACCCGGCCGTGGTGATGACCGGCCCGAAGGCTCACGGCGAAGTGCTGTCGGTCGCGTACGCCGGCGCCGGACAGCACCAGGACGCCGGGGCGAAGATGACCCACGTGGCGCCGGAGACCACGTCGATCATCGACTCCAAGTCGATCTCGAAGGACGGCGGCCGCACCACGTACCGCGGGCTCGTGAAGGTGGAGGAAGGCGCGCACCACGTGAAGAGCCACGTGCGCTGCGACGCGCTGATCCTCGACGATCACAGCCGCTCCGACACGTACCCGTACATGGAGATCGACGAGAAGGACGCGCGCATCGGCCACGAGGCCACCGTCTCGAAGGTCGGTGACGACCAGCTCTTCTATCTGATGAGCCGCGGCCTCACCGAGCAGCAGGCCACCGCGATGATCGTGAATGGCTTCATCGAGCCCATCACCAAGACGTTGCCGATGGAGTACGCGGTCGAGTTGTCCCGTCTCATCGAGCTCAACATGGAGGGCGCGGTCGGCTAGTGGCCGCCAACTTCACGCTCGACGCATCACAAGCGCTTCCCGGGCCCGAGTGGCTCGCGGCGCGCCGCGCCGCGGCAGCCGTTCGGTTGCGCGACGTGGAATGGCCGACCGCGTCGGAAGAGATCTGGCGCTACAGCCGCATCGGTGAGCTCGACCTCGACGCATTCGTGCCCGTGCCCGCCGAGTTGGTGGGTGAACCGGGCGTGGAAGACGCGCCGGGTGGTGGTCCGCTCGCCGCGGAAGCGGGGGATCGCGCGGGCCTGATCGTGGTGCGCAACGGTCGCGTGGTGCATCACTCGCTCGACGAGTCGCTCGCGGCCAAAGGCGTGCGGGTGTGCGGCCTCGCGACGTGTGACGAAGACGAGCTCGCCGGGCTGCTCGGTACGTGCTCCGACGCGTCACCCGACGCGTTCACCGTGTTGCACGATGCGTTCCTCGTCGGTGGTGCGGTGGTGAAGGTGCCGGCGGGCGTCGTGGTCGAGCAGCCGATCGTGGTGTTGCACTGGTCGGAGGGCGAAGGCCTTGCGAGCTTCCCGCACACACTGGTCGTCGCCGGTGAAGCGTCGGAAGTCACGGTGTTCGACCGCTACGGATCAGGCGCCAGCGCGCACGAGCCCGCGCGAGCCGACGACGCGCCAGGTCACTTCGTCGACGCGGTCGTCGAACTGATCGTGGGCGACGGCGCGCACGTGCGCTACGTGTCCGTGCAGGAGCACGGCCCACACACGTGGCAGATCGCCCTCCAGCGCGCCCACCTCGGACGCGACGCTTCGTTGAAGTCGTCGGTCGTTGCGCTGGGCGGTCACTACGCGCGCTTGCGCTCCGAGTCGTTGCTGGCGGGCGAGGGCGCCGAGAGCGAGCTCACCGCGGTCTACTTCGGCGACGGCGACCAGATGCTCGACTTCCGCACCTTGCAAGATCACGCCGCGCCGCACACGCGCAGCGACCTGCTGTTCAAGGGTGCCGTGGAAGACGTCGCGCAGTCGGTGTACTCGGGGCTCATCCGGGTGCAGAAGGACGCGCAGAAGACGCAGGCGTTCCAGACCAACCGCAACCTCGTGTTGAGCGAGGGCGCCGAGGCGAAGTCGGTGCCCAACCTCGAGATCGAAGCCGACGACGTGCGGTGTTCACACGCCAGCACCGTCGGCCCGATCGACGACGACCAGCTCTACTACCTGGCCACGCGCGGCGTGCCGCCCGAGGAAGCGGAGCGGCTCATCGTGCTCGGGTTCTTCGACGACGTGTTCGAGCGACTGCCGTTGCCGTCACTCGTCGCACCCCTGCGTCGATCGGTCATCGAGAAGATCGAGCACCGCGACGCAGTCGCGCGCTCGGAAGCGCCAGCGGCCGCGCCCTCGAAAGTCGAGGCGTGATGGCCGACGTGCGTGCATGCTCCGTTGCCGACGTCGCGTCGCCCGCGCACGCACGCTTCGACCTCGACGGGGTGCCCGTCTGCGTGGTGCACATCGACGACGAGTGGTTCGCGATCAGCGACACCTGCTCGCACGAGGACTACTCGCTGAGCGAGGGTGATCTCTGGGTCGACGAGCGTGAGATGGAGTGCTGGAAGCACGGCTCCACCTTCTCGCTGCTCACCGGCGAGCCGCAGTGCCTGCCCGCCACCAAGCCCGTGTCGGTGTACCCCGTCCGGGTCGACGGCGACCAGGTGATCGTGACTCTCCCATGAGTGTGTTGAAGATCGAGGGGCTGCGGGCGACGGTCGAGGGGCGGGAGATCTTGCGCGGCGTCGACCTCGAGGTCGGCTCGGGCGAGGTGCACGCGCTCATGGGGCCGAACGGCTCCGGGAAGAGCACGTTGTCGCACGTGCTCATGGGGCGCGGCGACTACGAGGTGACGGACGGGTCCGTCACCATCGACGGAGAAGAGCTGCTCGGGCTGCCCACGCACGAACGCGCGGCACGCGGCCTGTTTCTCGCGTTGCAGTACCCGGTGGAGTTGCCCGGCGTGCGCGTGGCCGACTTCCTCACCGCCGCGCTGCGCGGCCAGGGCCGCGACGCCAACGAGCTCGACGCGCGCGTCGCTGACGAAGCCGCAAGGCTCGGCGTCGCGCAGCAGTTCCTCGACCGTGGCCTCAACGTCGAGTTCTCCGGTGGCGAGCAGAAGCGCGCGGAGACGCTGCAGCTCGCGGTGCTCGAGCCGTCGTTCGCATTGCTCGACGAGATCGACAGCGGTCTCGACGTCGATGCGCTGCGCGACGTGTCACGTCGCATCGAGGCGATGACCACCGAGACGGGTCTCGGGGTGCTCGCGATCACGCACTACGCACGTCTGCTCGACGAGCTGCGTGCCGACCAGGTGCACGTGCTCATGGCGGGTCGCGTCGTCGCCAACGGTGGTCCCGAGCTCGCTCAGAAGCTCGAGGCGACGGGCTATGAGGGCCTGGCGGCCGAGCTCGGCGTCGAAGCAGTCACCGTGGACGAAGCTGTCCCCGAAGAGGATCCCTTCGCCGATCCTGGCTTCTAGGACCTCTGACTGACTCTGGAGCAGGCCTCAGCGGGAGCGTTGGGAGAGCAGGTCAGGTGATGAAGACGGGAGTGCCGAGCGGCAGCGTGGAGAGGCGCAGGATGTCGGGGTTCTTGAGGCGCACGCAGCCATGGGAGATCGCCTGACCGACGTCGCCGGGGTTGTCGGTGCCGTGGAGCGCGATCTGACCGTCGCCGCCGCCGAACTCGGTGAGCACGTCGGAGTGGCCCGACAAACCGAGCGCGTAGGCGCCGTATCCGGTGCCCGGCTGCTTCTGCAGGTCGAGTGGATCGGTGATGTAGAAGGTGCCCTTCGGTGTGGGGTACTGATCGGAGCCGATGGCTGCGGCGGTCTCGAAGTCGACCACGCCGTTGTGCAGCACGGTCACCTTGAACGACCCGAGATCCACCTTCACCGCCCACTCGAGCGGCTTGGGCGAGATCGAGACATCGGCGGTCTTCACCCAACCCGTGGAGCTGTTCGGCCGGGTCGGGAGGTACACCTGCGTCCATTCGGCGCTCGTGTTGAACGCGAGCAGCGTGCGCGGCAGGAGGTACTCGGTGCGCACGCTCAACGTGTTGATCGGTTGCGCGTTCGCGTCGGGCGCGGTGTAGATCGGGATGGGCTTGCCGTTCACCGACGCGGTGCGGAACTGCTGCACGCCGAAGTCGGCGAAGACGTTCGGCCCCGTGACCTGCTGCGCGGTGCTGGTCGGTGCCGCGGCGGGCTTGGCGTCGTCGTCACCGCCTCGGGTGAGCGCGAACACGCCGATGCCCGCGGCCACGAGCACCACCACCAAGGCGACGATCGCAACGGTGCGCAGCCGGTTGCTCCGGCGGCGTCGTTCGACCCGGGTCGGCTCTGGCATGTGACGATGCTACCGAATCAGCCTTGCGGCAGATCCGCGAGCGATCAGCCTGCGGTGGGAGCCGGCTCCTCGAGCAGCTCGTGCAGCGCTTCGTCGACGATCGTGTCGTCGCTCAACGCCTCGCTGTCGAGCAGCAAGAGACGCAGGTCGAGGAGCACGTCGGTGACCTCGACCGAGGTGACGAGGTCTCGTCCGCGGAAACGTTCCAGGGCTTGATCGACCACTTGCGTGAGCTGCTCTCGACCCATGCTGATCACACCTCCAAGTGTTGAACGCCACGCTAGTGGCCCGACGTTTCCCCAACGTGTCGCGTTGGTGTCGGCCGCGACACACGCGAACCGAAGCACCTCTCGAAGAACCGAGATGCCAGTGCAATTGTTCCCCGTACGCGCAGATCAGGCGCCTCAGGGGGTCTCCCGCTCAGGAACCGGTCTCGATCTCGTCGAGTCCCTGCTGCAGCGTGTTCCATCCGAGCGTTGCGCACTTGATGCGCACCGGGAACTTCACGACGCCCTGGAGCGCTTCGAGATCACCGAGTCGCACGCCGTCGAGATCGTCGCTCAGGTCGCTGCCGTCGCTCTCGCCTTCGAGCTTCGACTCGTGGATCGACATGAGCGCTTTGAACGCACGGATGAGCCGTCGCGCTTCCGCGACCGGCTTGCCTTTCACCGCCGCCGACATCATCGAGGTGGACGCCTGGCTGATCGAGCAGCCCTGGCCCGCGATCTTCAGATCGTTCACCGTGGCGCCGTCGACGTCGAGGTACAGCACGACCTCGTCACCGCAGAGCGGAATGAACCCCTCGACCTTGTGCGCGGGCGGTACCGCGAGCTCGCCGCGGTTCCGCGGCGCGCGGTAGTGGTCGAGGATGATCTCGCGATAGAGGTCTTCGAGTCCGGGCATACGAGTTCTCTGATCCTAGATGTCTGGTCGTCTTCGCTACGGCGACCCGGGCTCCGCCCTCGCCTCCGCTGCGACGCTTAGATGGCGAAGAACTTCTCGGCGCGTGCCAGGCCCTCGACCAGCGCGTCGACGTCGGCTTCGTCGTTGTACAGGTAGAACGACGCGCGGGTGTTGGCGGAGACCTGCAGCACGCGCATCAACGGCTTCGCGCAGTGGTGGCTGGCGCGCACGCAGATGGCGTCTTCGTCGAGGACCTGCGAGATGTCGTGAGCGTGGATGCCGTCGAACGCGAACGACACGATGCCGCCGCGGCCGTCCATCGATTGCGGGCCGTGGATCTTGAGCCGGCTGCCGAAGCGGTCGTGCAATGCGCCGAGTGCGTAGGCCGTGAGCTGCTGCTCGTGCTCGTGCACCGCGTCGATGCCGATGGCCTCGAGGTACTCGACCGCCGCGCCGAGGCCGGTGGCTTCGACGATCGGCATCGTGCCGGCCTCGAACTTCCACGGAACCTCGTTGGGCGTGTAGCCGTCTTTCCGCACGTCGAGGATCATCTCGCCGCCGCCGAGGAACGGAGGCATCGACTCGAGCAGCTCGGGCGTGGCCCAGAAGCCGCCGATGCCGCTCGGGCCGAGCATCTTGTGGCCGGTGAAGCCGACGAAGTCGGAGCCCCACTCCTGCACGTTCACGCCTGCGTGGGGGACGGCCTGCGCGGCGTCGACGAGCACGGTCGCGCCGGCAGCATGACCTGCAGCGGCGAGCGCGCGCACGTCGTTCACCGTGCCGAGCACGTTCGACATCGCGGTGAACGCGAACAGCTTCACGCCGTCGAGCAACTGGTCGAGCTGCGAGAGGTCGAGGCGGTAGTCGCCGTCGATCGGCAGCCATCGCACTTCGATGCCGCGCTCAGCCGCGAGGATGTGCCACGGCACGATGTTGGCGTGGTGCTCCATCTCGGTGACGAGCACCGCGTCGCCGGCCCGCAGGTTGGTGCGGCCCCACGAGTGCGCGAACAGGTTGATGGCCTCGGTGATGTTCTTGGTGAAGACCACTTCGCTCGGCGACGCGGCACCGATGAACCGGGCGACGCTCGCGCGTGCGCGCTCGTACTCGGCCGTGGATTCCTCGGCGATGGTGTACACGCCGCGGTGGATGTTGGCGTAGTACGACCGGTAGTGCTCGTCCATCGCGTCGAGCACCGCGGTGGGCTTCTGCGACGACGACGCGGAGTCGAGGTACACGAGCCGCTTGCCGTTGACCTGGCGCGACAGGATCGGGAAGTCGCCTTTGATGCGCTCGACGTCGAAGCTCATGACGCGACCAGGTTCTTGCCAGGGAGAGATTTGTAAGCGTCGAAGCCGTCGCGCTCGATCTGCGCGGCGAGCTCGGGCCCGCCGGTCCCGACGATCCGACCGTCGAGCAACACGTGCACCACGTCGGGCGTGAGGTGATCGAGGATGCGTTGGTAGTGCGTGATGAGCAGGATGCCGAGCGTGGGACGCACGTTGCGGATCTCGCCGATGCCGGTGGACACCGCGCGCAGGGCATCGATGTCGAGGCCGGAGTCGGTTTCGTCGAGCACGGCGACGTCCGGCTCCATCAACGCCATCTGCAGGATCTCGTTGCGCTTCTTCTCGCCGCCGGAGAATCCCTCGTTGAGGTAACGCTCGGTGAACGTGTCGTCCATGCCGAGGCGCTTGGTCCACTCCATGAGCTCGAGGCGGACTTCGAGCACGGAGAGGTCGGGGATGCCCTTGCGGGCGGCGAGGGCCTGGCGCAGGAAGTTGAACACACTGACGCCAGGGATCTCTTCGGGGTGCTGGAAGCCGAGGAACATCCCCCGTGCTGCCCGCTCGGCGGTGGGGAGGGGCGTGACGTCTTCGCCGCGCAGCGTGATCGTGCCGGCGGTGATCTCGTAGTGGGGGTTGGCAAGGAGCGAGTTGGCGAGCGTGGACTTGCCCGAGCCGTTCGGGCCCATGAGGGCGTGCAGTTCGCCCTCGCGGACGGTGAGGCTCACCCCGCGAACGATCTCCCGCCCTTCCACAGCAACGTGGAGGTCGTCGATCTCGAGGACGGGCGCCGGTGGGGCAGGAGCGTCGGACATCCGCGCCAGTGTAATAACACTACGTGCGTAGGAGAAATCCGGAGGCCTGCTCTCCGCCATTCGGCACTGACAGCGAGAGGGCGAAGTCGCCGGCCGCGTCGGTCCACCATTCGGTGACGGTGAGGCCGGCGGCGGCGAGCTCGGCGGTGATGCCGTCACGACGAAACTTGGCGCTGATCTCGGTGCGCACCTCCTCTCCGTCGGCGAAGTCGACCTCGAGGTCGAGCGCGCGGAGCGTGACGTGTTGCGCGCCGTCAGCACGCAGACGCATCTCCATCCACTCGGCGTCGGGGTCCCAGCGGGCGACGTGCGTGAAGTCGTCGACGTCGAAGTCGGCGCGCAGGTCGCGGTTGATCACGCGCAGCACGTTGCGGTTGAACTCCGCCGTCACGCCGGCCGCGTCGTCGTACGCGGCGACGAGCCGGGCCGGATCTTTCACCAGGTCGGTGCCGAGGAGGAAGGCATCCCCGGGCTCGAGGCCCGCCGCGATCTCCGCGAGGAACGTGCGGCGCGCGTCGGGTTCGAAGTTGCCGATGGTGCTGCCGAGGAACGCGATCACGCGTCGACCATCGCGCGGGAGCTCGTCGAGGTGACGTTCGAAGTCGCCCACGAC